>CAYJBP010000007.1:0-4220 GCA_964368605.1 uncultured Peptococcaceae bacterium
TGGTGCGCCGGAAGGGATTCGAACCCCCGACCCACGGCTTAGAAGGCCGTTGCTCTATCCAACTGAGCTACCGGCACCCGGTATAAATTGGCGGTATTTGACATACCTTATAAAGATAAATCGGACAATTACAAATTGGCCAATTACAAATTGGAGCGGGTGATGGGAATCGAACCCACGTAGCTAGCTTGGAAGGCTAGAGCTCTGCCATTGAGCTACACCCGCGCAATTTACCAACTCTTCAAATAACCTTATCTATTATAACCCAAATCTGCACAAATTGCAAGCATTTTCACAAAATATTAATTTTAAATGGATTTATTGCGGCAAATTATAGCTCGACCCATTTGATATTACCACCTACCAGAGCAAGCTTATGGCAAATATCTTCATAACCTCGTTCGATATGATAGGTATCGCTGATTTCGGTTATGCCTTCGGCGGCAAGCCCGGCAATAATCATGGCTGCCCCTGCTCGTAAATCGGTAGCTTTTACCTTTGCGCCTTTAAGCCCTGCTACACCATTAATGATGGCGCTATGGTCTTCGGTACTAATTACGGCCGCCATCTTTTGCAGCTCACAAACATGGCGAAAACGATTTTCGAATACGGTTTCGGTAACAATGCTTTTACCCTTGGCCAAAGTTGCCAGTGCCATAAATTGCGGCTGCATATCGGTGGGAAAACCCGGATAGGGTAAAGTTTTGATATCGATAGGATTAAATGGGCGCTTGCCCATAATATGAATGCCATCATAGCCTTCTTCTACCATTATCCCGGCCTCGAGCAGCTTGGCAGTTATTGATTTTAGATGTTCGGTAATTACATTGCTAACAATAAGCTCACCGCCTGTAGCTGCGGCCATTACCATAAAACTACCGGCCTCGATGCGATCGGGAATAACAATATGTTGCGCCGGGTTTAGCTTTTTAACGCCGGTAATACGGATAATAGAAGTACCGGCACCTTTAATTTGTGCCCCCATTGCGCCCAGCATATTAGCTAGATCAACAATTTCGGGCTCTTCGGCAGCATTGCCGATAATGGTATGTCCTTCGGCCAAAGATGCGGCCATCATCAAATTTTCGGTAGCACCTACGCTGGGAAAATCCAAATAAATCTGATTGCCCTGCAACTTAGTTGCCGTAGCCTCGATAAAGCCATCGCCATTAACAATCTTAGCACCCATTGCCTCAAAGCCTTTAAGATGCAAATCAATCGGGCGTGCGCCAATGGCACAGCCGCCGGGCAAAAACATCTTAACCTGGCCAAAACGAGCCAAAAGAGGGCCCATTATCAAAAAAGAAGCCCGCATTTTGCGCACCAAATCGGCCGGGGCTGCGGTTTTATTAAGTCCGGAAGTATTGATGGTTAAACATTTATTTTCAAAACCACAAATAAGCCCTAAACTGGATAAAACCTCGCACATGGTCTGTACATCGGCCAACCAGGGGCTGTCATCTATAATAGAAGTTCCATCGGCAAGCAAAGTGGCGGCCATCAAAGGTAAAACGGCATTTTTAGCCCCGCTTACTTCAATCTGGCCATAAAGAGGCTTGCCTCCTTCAATGATAATTTTTTTCAAAATAGTGCCTCCGCTATCGAGAATTTGCTCAGGGCAAAAGTCTGCTTTAATTCTATTCCACATCGATTAAAAAAATCCTTCCTCAAATCAACCTAAGGAGATTATTATGCTCAAAATTACTAAAAAGCATTGCTTTTTGGGCGCTTTAGCCCTAATTTTTTTATTGGCTGCCTATTTAGATTTACAAATTAAACAGCAGCCGCCGCTCGAAACCGCTCCATCACCGATTGAAACCGACACCGAGCCGGAAATTTTTAGCGATACCCTAAGTAATCCCGGCCCGATGATTACAATTAAGCAAGATGACGGCTCGCTTAATCAAATGCCTCTTGAGCAGTTTTTGATAGGGGTAGTAGCAGCCGAAATGCCGGCTAGTTTTGGCTTGGAAGCCTTAAAAGCCCAGGCCATAGCCGCCCGCACTTATATTATCAGTAATAGCAGCCAGTTTGGCAAACCACGTCATGATGATGCCGATACCTGCACTAATCATGCCCATTGCCAGGCTTATAGCGATACCGAAACCTTAAAAGCACGCTGGGGTAATGATTTTGCTAAAAATTATCAATTAATCTTTACCGCCATCGAAGAAAGCTCCGGCTTGGTAATTTTTTATGATAATAGTTTAGCCGAAAGCCCCTATTCGTCCACCTGCGGCGGCGAAACCGAGGCCGCCCATGATGTTTGGGGTAATGCCATCCCCTATTTGCAATCGGTTAGTTGTAACTGGGATAGCCATGCGCCACGTTATAGCGCAAGCACCAGCTTAAGCATTGATGAAGCGGCCACTAAGCTTGATTTAAGCACCGCCGATTTTAGCGATTTGCAATTATCCTATACCGATGGCGGCGGTATCGCGCAGGCTATTATCGGCGATAGCAGCTTTAGCGGCACCGAGCTTAGGGCGGCCTGGGGCCTTAATTCTACCAGCATCGATATTCTTATCAATCAAAACGAGGTTCTATTATCTACCCAAGGTTATGGTCATGGCGTAGGTTTATGCCAATACGGCGCCGATGGCATGGCCAAAGCGGGCTATACGGCTGCGGAGATTATCGGCCATTATTATCAGGGGGTAGAGATTGTCGATTTTTATGATTAGCGGCTAATTTAATAGTGGTAGATGTCTAAAAAGCTTGACCTTTAAGACTTTTAGTTTTATAATATAGTTAACAAATTAATATATTGGAGGATTTATTATGAAAATCGTACACACCAGCAAGGCACCGGCCGCCATTGGCCCTTATTCGCAAGCTATTATCAGCGATAACAAATTATATACTTCCGGCCAAATTGCCCTAGATCCGCAAAGCGGCGCTTTAATCGAAGGCGATATTAAGGCTCAATCTTTACAAGTAATGGCTAACTTAGCTGCAGTTTTAGCCGAAGCAGGCACTTCTTTTGATAAAGTTATTAAAACTACCTGCTTTTTACAAACCATGGACGACTTTGCCGCTTTTAACGAAGTTTATGCCGAATACTTTGTTGGCAAGCCGGCACGCTCTTGCGTAGAAGCCGCTCGCCTAC
Source organism: uncultured Peptococcaceae bacterium (assembly GCA_964368605.1). Lineage (GTDB taxonomy): Bacteria > Bacillota > Dehalobacteriia > UBA4068 > UBA4068 > CAYJBP01. The sequence continues at coordinate 3,110 of CAYJBP010000007.1, forward strand.
CTAAAAACTGCTTGGTAGAAGTAGAATTAATCGCCGAAATTTAGTTTAAACTAATCGCCAAAATTAACTAATAATAAAGCAGAAGCGAAGCAATAATTCGCTTCTGCTTTTTTAATTAAAGCCAAGTAAAAAAAACTTTAAAAAAATCTTGGCTTTTTGCTACACGTATGCTATAATCAAAACATGTACAATATTATTAGAAGGAGGCAATATAAATGACTAGCAAAAAGGCTTTAGATTTAATTAATGTACAGGTTATGAAAGAATTATATTCTGCCTATCTATATTTGGATATGTCTACTTTTTATGCCATAAAAGGTTTAGATGGTTACAGCAATTGGTTTAATATTCAGGCCCAAGAGGAAATGGCTCATGCTATGCTTATGCGTGAATATTTACTTAATAATGATTATGATGTTAAGCTTTTGCCTATTGATGCCCCCGATAAAGAGTTTAAGCAGCTAATCGACCCTCTTAAAGCATCTTTGGAGCATGAGCAGCTGGTTACTTCGTTAATTGATGCTATTTATGAGGCCGCTGCTGCCGATAAAGATTATCGGACTACCGATTTTATCACTTGGTTTATTAAAGAACAAGGTGAGGAAGAGAAAACCGCCGGCAGTTTAATACAAAAATTCGAGTTATTTGGCAATGATAGCCGTGGCCTTTATCTTTTAGATCAAGAATATGCGGCTCGCACTTATTCGCCGCCCAGCTTAGTGCTGGATTAAGCTTTACCCTAAATCACCCCCCCTGTAGGGGTGGGTATGTTCCACTGGCCCACCCCTACCCCCCCCCACCAATAACAGGGAGGGACTGGGCGACATTTTATCGTCGCCCTTTAAACTAAATTTAAAAGGGCTGTCGCAAATATTTTGCGACAGCCCTTTTTCTATTCAGTTTAATTTCTTATTTAGTTGGCATTGTTAATACTTGCCCCGGGAAAATTAAATCGATATTATTGATTATCCCTTTGTTTAATTCATAAATTTCCTTATAACGGCCACCATTGCTCAATTCGCTTTTGGCAATTTTCCATAAGCTATCACCACTTACTACCGTATAGGTGCCGGCAACCGGGGTGGTATCTGCTACAGGTGCCGGGGTAGGT
>CAYJBP010000007.1:4320-43334 GCA_964368605.1 uncultured Peptococcaceae bacterium
GTAGGCTCTGGAGTAGGCTCAGGGGTTGGCTCAGGGGCTACTACCGATTCGCCACTGGCTAAAATCGTAATTCGGCCACTGCCATTAATATCGGCATATTCCTCGCCTACCACGCCATCTAAGTTTTCTACTATATAATTGATTAAAACTTCATTATCAATCATATACATTAGTTTTACCGGCTCGGCATCGGCAAACATGCTCATGCCATCACCTGCGGCCAATAATAGATAATCATGCGAAGCCACCACATACATAGCTTCTAAATCCAAAGCTGCATCGCCTACCATTACATCTTCTACACGGTATGCGCCATCTACACTTACAAAAGCGCCTTGCTCATCTACCACCACCGAAGAGGGGATAGCAGTATTAATTGTATAGGTAATGCCTGCTGCATGCAAAAAGCCGCCGCTTTCGCCGGGGGCATTCATGGCACCCATTTCTAAGGCATCCAAAACATTTTGGCCGCTGGCCATCACGGTCATCGCATTATTGCCAAAAGGATGAACCTCGATAATTTGACCATAAGTAATATCGCCGGCCGGGATATCGGCACGGATACCGCCGCCATTTACGATGGCAATATCGGCCTCGAGCATGGTTAAATAGGCATCGGCTACTAAATTACCTAAGTTAGTTTCTTGATTACGGATTAAACGCTCTTCGGTTTCCGGATCATTTACCACCAAAGGCACATCGCTTTTAGCTACTACTTCTTGCAATAAAAGCTCGAATTCGCCATTGATTTCATCAATAGCTGCCTGCACGGTAGCATCTTTTTCGGTATATTCTTCGCCGGAAATCAATTCCGAGGTAATGGTTTCGGCAACAGGATCGATAGTGATTTTGCCCAAATTATTGAATTTATCACCGGTTTGGCTTAAGATAACATCTTCGCCATTTTCGTCTTGATAGATTTCGCCAATCATTTCGGTATGCGAATGGCCATCGATAAAGATGTCGATACCGGAAGTATTAGCGATAACATCGGTAGAACGATAAGGAGCACTGCCTTCTTCTACACCTAAATGACCAATAGCAACCACATATTCGGCGCCGGCGGCAATAGCCTCGTCGATGGTCATTTGCACTACATCATAAAAGCCTGCGCCATCGGTATCTTCGCTAAAGCTGTAAATAAATTCACCGGCCTCGTTTTGGAAATAAGTAGGGGTAGATTTAGTATAAGTTTCCGGGGTGGTAATGCCCAAATAGGCAATATCGATATCACCATAATTTACCATAGTATAGGCATCAAATACCGGCTCATCAGTGGTTAAATCGATAAAATTGGCCGAGATTACGGTGGCCTCTAAATCGGTCATCAACTTCATAAATTGTGGTACTTGATAATCAAATTCATGATTGCCCGGCACAAAAATATCATACTCGGTTAAATTCATTAATTCAATAATGGCCTCGCCATTGGTTAATTTACCAATCGGGCCGCCTTGCACGGCATCGCCGGCATCAACCAAGGTTACCATTTCGGCGCCGTATTCGGCCTCCATCATATCATCATAGGCGGCTACCCCGGCAAAACCTAAGCCATTTTCGATATTGGCATGGCTATCATTGGTATGAAGGATAATAATAGCATCCCCCTCGGCGGCTTGCGCAAAGGCAGCCGGTACCAAAACCAGGGCACAAATTAGCATTAGAACAATAAAACTCTTTTTCATAAAATACTCCTTTCATTCTACCTATTTAATCATTGCCATTTTAGTATAGCATATTATAATTTGGCTGGCAATAAAAAATCAAATATTTGGCTATATTTTACAATTTTTACAGGCCGTTTACAATTAAATAATCAATAGCCCTTAAATAACCATCAAAGCCCAAGCCGCTAAAGGTTTTAAGGCAATAATCCCTTATATAGGATATTTGCCGATAAGCCTCCCTATTGCTCAAATCCGATAAATGCACCTCGATAGCAGGTATATTTACGGCCTTTAAGGCATCGGCAATGGCAATACTGGTATGGGTATAAGCGGCCGGATTAATGATAATGGCATCTACTTTTTGATAGGCATTTTGAATAGCATCAATGATAGCTCCTTCATGATTGCTTTGAAAAAAGTCTACCTTAATGTTTTTATCTTGGCTATAATCTTTAATTAAGTTTTCTAAATCATTTAGGGTTTGTGTACCATAAATATGCGGCTCTCTTAGCCCTAAAAAATTAAGATTAGGGCCATTGATAATCAAAATTTTCATGGCTGCTCCTTATCTGCTAATTAAGTTGACCAAGCGATTAACACTTTGCTTGGGCCAGCCCCTTAGCCTAAATTGATGATCGGCCATTTGCCGATAAATAGGATCGCGAATGGCAAAAAGCTCCTGCAAATCGGTAGACAGGGGGCGATCTTTGGTGCTTAGATATTGCAAATCACGCTTTAAGTAAATGATTAAGCCATTTTGAGCTAAGGCAGCCCGATTATCTGCTCGCAACACGCTGCCGCCGCCGGTAGCGATAATTTTGCCGCTTTGGCAGGAAAGTTGCTTGATGATAGCAGCCTCAATTTCCCTAAAGGCCGGCTCGCCCTGCTCTTTGATGATTTGGCCGGCGGTTTTTTGCTGCTGCTTAAAAATTTCTTGATCACTATCTATAAATTCCAAATTCATCTTTTTGGCCAGCAAAGTGCCGATGGTGCTTTTACCCACACCGGGCATGCCAATTAGCACAATATTGCTAAATAGGCTTTGACTTTGGGCTAAAACAGGTTTTAACTCACTTAAATCATGCAAACCAAAAAACAAATTATGGGCCTTTATTGCCTGGCCAACCAGCATAGTTAAACCACCCATGGTTGGAATATTAAGCTCTTTGGCTTGCAAAACCAAATTAGTTTTTAAAGGATTGTATACTACATCCAAAACCCCACATAAATTGCTAAAGGGCTTTAAATCAAGCGCTAATTCTTGATTATTAGGATACATGCCCTGCGGCGTGGTATTAATGATAATATCGGCATTATAGTGGCGATTGATATTCTCATAATTATCCTTGCCTTGACGCGATATAAAGATAATCTCGGCTGCTGATTTATCGATAGCCACGGCCGCCACCGTTTTAGAGGTAGCGCCGCTGCCTAAAATCAGCACCTTTTTATTATGCAAATTAATATTGGCCTTTTTGGTCAATAAATCAAAGCCAAAATAATCGGTATTATAGCCATAAAGATTACCATCCAGATTAAGAATGGTATTTACCGCCCCAATGGCCTTAGCCTGTGCCGATAATTGGCAATAAGGCATAACATCCTGCTTATAGGGGATAGTTACATTTAATCCTTTAAAATCTTTGGCTTGGATAAAGGCGGCTAATTCGGCCTGGTTAAGCTCTAATAAGTGATAATCGCTATTGCCTAAAAAGCCATGGATTTGCTTAGAATAACTATGGCCTAATTTAGCACCGATTAGGCCATAGTTAAATTTTTGCTTATTTTGGATTAAGTCCTGATATTTCATATTTCGTGATAGCTCCCCAAATAGCTAAAGGTTTCGGTGCTTTGTTCTAATTGCTGCAATAATTTTTGAATATTCGGCTCGGCAATATTAGCCTCGATATCGGCATAAAAGACAAATTCAAAATCATGATCGGGCATCGGGCGACTTTCCAGCTTTGATAAATTTATGCCTAAGCTGGCAAATTTAGCCATCAAATTATAAAGCGCACCGGGCTTATGGGGCAAAGTAAACATAATGCTAATTTTATCGGCGCCGGGATAAATCTCGGCTTTTTTGGATATGCAGATAAAACGGGTATAGTTATTATCCCTATTTTGCAGATGATTATTGATTATTTCCAGATTATAGATTTCGGCACAGCTTTTATCGGCGATGGCCGCAATATCATCACGATCGCAATTAGCCACCATTTCGGCAGCTAAGGCGGTATTAGCCCATTCCTTGGCCGCAATATTTTTATGATCTTCTAAATATTTAGAGCATTGAGCCAAGGCTTGGGAATGGGAATAAATTTCCTTAATATTTTTTAGCTTAGTGCCCGGCTTTACCAATAGGCAATGATCGATTTTTACCTTTACACTGCGCACAATCTGAAAATTATATTCCTGCATTAAATCATAAACCTGCGATACCGAGCCATGAATGGTATTTTCCAAAGGCAATACCCCATAATTGCAAAGACCACTGTTAACGGCCTTAAAAACGGCATCAAAATTATCCATATACATAATACTGGGGAAAGCAAAAAGCCGATCGGCCGCCAAAGACGAATTAGCACCGGCCACCCCTTGGCAAGCCACAATGGCCTGTTTGGGGAAAATAGCTGCGGTTTTGGCCAAGGCCTCGGCCACCATTTGCTGCAATTGATCATCCTCCATAATTGCCATTTCCTGATAAGAGTGCGAAATATCAAAAATGGTATAATAAAGCATTTTAATATACTGCGCCAGCTCCGGATCATGATCTTTGATTAAGGCAGCAATAATTTCCCGTTCGCGACTGCTATTTGTAATCGGCAGGCGCTGTTCTTTTTTATAGGCGGCAACATCTTTAACCACGGCCATTCTTTCTAAAAATAAATCGATAAGCTTAGCATCAATACCATTAATCTGTTCTCTTTTTTGATCTAATACTGTGTTCATTTTTATACTCTCCTATATCAAATTTATAATTGCAATTGCGGTAATGGCCTCCAAACAAGGCACAGCACGGGGCACTATGCAGGGGTCATGCCGCCCTTTTACGGCTAAAATAGCATCTTGCTTAGCTTGCAAATCTACCGATTTTTGCTCAATCCCAATCGAAGGCGTGGGCTTTATCGCTACCTTAAATATTAAAGGATTACCGGTAGAAATACCGCCTAAAATGCCACCTGCCCGATTAGTAGCGGTTTTTATGCAGCCATCATCATAATAATAGCTGTCATTATGCTCGCTGCCATACATGGTGGCCGCTTTAAAGCCTGCCCCAAACTCAATGCCTTTAATAGCAGGTATAGCAAAGGCGCAGGCGGCAATTTCGCTTTCTAAGCCATTAAATATCGGCTCGCCAATGCCTATCGGCAAACCCAAAACCCTGGTTTCGATCATGCCGCCTATCGAATCGCCTTTAGCGGCGACGTTTAGCAATAAATCTTCCATTTGCTTGGCCATAGCTTCATCATAAACGGCCAATTGAGGATGATTATAGCTTAAAGGCAGGCTAGCTAGCGGATCATAAGCGATATCCTCAACCATGCCGATGGCGGCAATATGGCTTTCGATAATAATCCCTTGGGCGGCCAAAATCTGCTTGCAGATTGCGCCGGCAAAGCAAATCGGCAAAGTCATCCTGCCCGAAAAGTGGCCGCCGCCCCGATAATCATTGGCCGCCAAATATTTGATATAGGCCACATAATCGGCATGGGATGGCCGGGGTATGGCCAGCATTTGGCTATAATCCTCGCTGCGGATATTTTGATTGGCAAATAAAGCGGTTAAAGGCGCACCACAGGTTTTACCTTTAAATAAACCACTGATAATCTGCGGATTATCTTCTTCCTTACGAGGGGTGGTATAGGCGGCTTGCCCACCCTGACGCCGTTTAAGAAAGGCCTCGATAGCAGGCATATCAATTAGAATATCAGGTGGTAAACCATCGATGGTTACCCCTAGCATTGGGCTATGCGATTGGCCAAAAATTTGAACTTTGATCTTGCTTCCATAATTAGAAGACATAATAATCACCGCCTAATTTAGCAAAATCGGCAAAAAAGGCCGGATAGGATTTGCTTACTGCCTGGGCATCATTAATAATAATCGGTTCTGCGCAAAAATTTGCGGCAATAGCGGCCGCCATCACAATGCGATGATCATTAAATGAATCAATTTCGCCGCCTTTTAGACCGCCTAAGCCTTTAATCGTCATCGCATCATCAATGATAATTTGGCCGCCTAAGCCTTCGATTAAAGCCTTAACCGAGGCAATTCGGTCACTTTCTTTTAAGCGCAAGCGCTCGATATTGATAATTTTGGTATCAGTAGTTTTTTGGGCAGCATAAACGGCTAAAGCCGGCACTAAATCGGGGATATCTTGGGCATCGATAATATCTTGATCTTTTACCTTGATAAAGGCGCTGTCCTTTTGCAAGGAATTAGGGTTTAGCCCCTTAGGCATAATATTGGCCGCCAGCCAATAAGAGGCATTCGACCAATCCCCTTCCACCATAATTTGCTCGGGGGAAATATATTGCTGCCTGCCTTTTATTTGATAGCCGCCCTCCACCTTAAATTGGCGCATAATCTCGATAGTCATATCGATATAGCCTGCCGATTGCAAGGGGCTAAGCAAATTGATTTGGCTATCGCTATCTAAAAGCGGCAAGGCCAGCATCAGCCCCGATATATATTGCGAGCTTTGATTGCCATCAATATTGAATAAACCGCCCTTTAAGCGTCCGCTAAAATCAAGCGGCAAATCATGGCCTGAAAATTTTAGGCCATTTGCTTCTAAGGCCAGGCATAAAGGAGCAAAAGGGCGCTTAAGCAGGCTGCCCTCGCCATTTAGCTGGCCACCGTTTAAGCTTAAAGCGGCCATAATCGGCAAAATCATCCTGGCGGTTGTACCACTTTCGCCACAATTAACCTGTAATTGATCAGGAAGCTTGCCGGGGCTAATCAGAATACCTTTATTATTGATATCTCCCTTAGCACCCAAGCCCTGGCAGGCCGCAAGGCAGGATTTAATATCTTCGGATAAATTATTGCAGATAATCTGGGTAGGAGCATCGGCAATGGCAGCGGCTAAAATTATTCTTTGAGCATAAGATTTGGAGGATATCGCCTCGATATTGCCTGCTAATTTAGCCGGATTAATTTTAATGCGCATCATTTACCCCCCTTGCTATAAAATCTTCCAGCTTAGCTAAATCAATAGGCTTAATATAAGCGTTTCCTATTTCTTCTAATAATATAAGATTTAATTTACCATCCAAAATCTTTTTATCATGGCCGGCTTTGGCAGCAATTTCGGCTGCCGTAAAAGGGCAATCGGTGGCTAAACCTAGGCTATTAAGCAGCTCTTTAATCTTTGCAGCAAGCGGGCTTTGCGCCGATTTTTCGATTAAGTACATGCCTATTGCCACTGCCTTGCCATGGCTGATTTCAAAATTACTTAAAGCCTCGATAGCATGGCCTAAACTATGGCCAAAATTTAAAATTTGCCGACGGCCGGTATCAAATTCATCCTCGATAACAATGGCCGCCTTAAGCTTTATACAAGTAGCCACAATAGCAGCAATATCTTGCCTAAAATCGGGCTGCCTTAGGCGCTCAAATAAGGCAGCATCCAAAATACAACCATATTTAACCACCTCACCCAGGCCATCTAAATAAATATCCTCACTTAGGGTATCAAAGCAGGCGATATCGCAAATTACCAGCGCCGGCTGATGAAAAGCGCCAACCAAGTTTTTGCCGGCAGCCAAATCAACCCCGGTTTTGCCGCCAACCGAGCTATCCACTGCTGCCAATAAGGTAGTAGGAATTTGCACAAAGGGCAGGCCTCTTTGATAAATGGCAGCCGCAAAACCGGCCATATCGCCGCAAACTCCACCGCCTAGGGCGATAACTAAATCGCTGCGGCTAATTTTTTGGGCGGCCATAAATTCTAGAATATCGACAATCGTCGCCATATTTTTAGATTTTTCGCCGGCTGGGAAAATATAATCCTTAATCTTAAACCCGGCCTGCTCTAAGCTAGCTTTTACCTTAGCCCCATACAGGGGAAAAACATTAGTATCGCTGATAATTAAAGCCGTAGTCGGCTTTTTAATTTGGCTAATCAGCTCGCCGCTTTTGGCCAAAATATCCCGGCCAACATATACATCATAAGGCTTTTTTAATTGAATAGTTAATTTTTCCATATTTTAGTGCTAGTCGAGGCTAGCCATCAACTCCCTCAACTTAAAGATTTTACGGCTAAGGTCGGCAAATCCTTGCGGCTTTAAGGATTGCGCACCATCGCAAAGGGCTTTTTGCGGATCATTATGCACTTCGATAATCAGGCCATCGCAGCCGGTAGCTACCGCCCCTAAAGACAAGGCAGGCACATATTCATAATGGCCGCAGGCATGGCTGGGATCGATAATAATCGGCAAATGAGTTTTTTCCTTAAGCACGGGGATAGCGCTGATATCTAAAGTATTACGGGTTGCGGTTTCGAAGGTACGGATACCTCTTTCGCAAATAATTACCTCGCTATTGCCGCTGGCCATGATATATTCCACGCTCATCAATAATTCTTCGATGGTATTGGCCAGGCCACGCTTGAGCAAAATCGGCTTATTAACCTTGCCCAATTCTTTAAGCATCGCAAAATTTTGCATATTACGAGCGCCAACCTGAATAATATCCACCTCGGCAAATAAATCCAAATAGGCTAAATCCATAATTTCCGAGATAATCGGCAAGCCGGTTTCGGCTTTGGCCTTAAGCAATAATTCCAAGCCGCTACCGCCCATGCCCTGGAAAGCATAGGGCGAGGTACGAGGCTTAAAGGCGCCTCCTCGCAAAATTTGAGCGCCTGCGGCCTTAACATCGGCGGCGATTGCACAAATCTGGGCTTCCGATTCTACCGAACAAGGGCCGGCCATCACCACAAAGTTGCCGCCGCCAATTTTTTGGCCATTGGCCAAAGTAATAACTGTATCCTCGGGATGAAATTTACGATTAGCCTTTTTATATGGCTCTTGAATACGCTTAACATTATCTACAATATCCAAAGATTTGATTAAGTCGATATCTACCGAAGAGGTATCGCCCACCAAGCCAATAATGGTTTGCGAATCGCCAACAATCTCATGCAGGCCTAAATCCATACTTTTTAGCCAATCTTTTAAGCCTTCTACTTGCTGTTTACTGTGGTTTTGCTTTAGTACGATAATCATAATATTCTCCTTTAAAGTTAAAATAAAATAAAAAAGCCTGCGGCTCTTTGCAGAACCGCAGGCACATAAACTAATTAAAAATTATGCACAATTGCCGCTACATGACAAAGAGAGCCTATTAACATTGTTAATAAAGCTAAAAAAGTAAAATCGAAAAGTTTTTACAATTATCTTAATCATATGCGTCCTTTCCCAGAGCTAAAGTTTATTACACTACTAGATAATATACCCTAAACGAAGGTTTGTCAAGTTTTTTTTGTTAAATTTGATATTAGTTATCGTTAAATTTGATGATAATTTACCATTATAGCAGGATAATAGCCTTTGTTTAGCCAAAAGATATATTATAAAACTCGCAGATTAAAACAAATTGAGCAGAAAGAGGTTTATTATGCGTAAAACAAAAATCATTTGCACCTTAGGCCCTGCCACCGAACAAGAGGATATGATTAAAAATTTGATGCTAAATGGCCTGGATGTGGTGCGGCTTAATATGTCGCATGGCAGTTATGATGATCATCGGCTTAAGATTAATATTGTAAAAAAACTGCGTGAGGAATTGAATTTAGCCACAGCATTGCTGTTAGACACCAAAGGCCCGGAAATTCGCCTAAAAAGTTTTGTAGATGGCCATACATTTTTAGAAGAAGGGCAAATTTTTACCCTAAGCGGCGAAGATATCGAGGGCAATAATAGCATTTGTGCCATCACCTTTAGCCAATTGGCCTTAGATATTAAAATGGGCGACACTATTTTGCTGGATGATGGCTTAATTGCCCTAAAAGTAGAGCAAATTGAGGGTTTAAAAATTATGTGCCGGGTATTAAATAGCGGCAAAATATCTAATAATAAAGGGATTAATGTGCCCGGCTGCGTATTTTCGATGCCTTATATCAGCGAAAAGGATAAAAGCGATTTACAATTTGCCGTAGAAGAGGATTTTGATTTTGTAGCTGCTTCTTTTGTGCGCACCATGGATGATGTTAATCAAGTTCGTCAATTTTTAGACCGCTTGGGCGGCAATAAAATACGGATTATCGCCAAAATCGAGAATGCCCAAGGCGTGGATAATTGCGACGAAATTATTAAAGCAGCCGATGGCATTATGATAGCCCGTGGCGATTTAGGGGTAGAAATCCCCTTGGAGGAAATCCCCCGTATTCAAAAAGATTTGATCAAAAAAACCTATTTAGCAGGCAAGCAAGTTGTAACAGCTACCCAAATGTTGGAATCGATGGTTAAAAATCCTCGCCCCACCCGAGCCGAGGTTACCGATGTAGCCAATGCCGTTTATGATGGCACTTCGGCCATTATGTTAAGCGGCGAAACCGCAGCCGGCGATTATCCATTAGAGGCCGTTAAAACCATGGCCTCGATTGCAGCTTATACCGAACAAAATATCAACTATATTACCAGGATGAACAATAATGAGGCTACCAATAATATTAAGGATATAACGGCAGCTATTTCGCATGCTACCTGTACAACAGCCCATGATTTGGGAGCGGTGGCAATTCTTACCGCCTCTAAAAGCGGCCGCACGGCCAGGCTAATATCACGCTTTAGGCCGGCCTGCCAAATTATTTGCGGTTGCAGCGATCAAAAGGTGCGGCGTCAATTAAACTTATCCTGGGGCATTGTGCCGATTATGATTAACGAGATGGAAACCACCGACCAATTATTCGAAACAGTAGCCAATGCCGCCGAGGCGGAAGGCCTGGTAAAAAGCGGCGATTTAACGGTAATTACGGCCGGCATACCGCTTGGGATATCGGGCAATACCAATATGCTTAAGGTGCATTTAGTGGGCAATATTTTGGCCGAGGGGCAAATGGCTAATCCGGGAAATATCAAGGCACGGCTTTGCGTATGCAAAAATGAAGAAGAGCTGCGTAGCAATTTTATTATCGGCGACATTGTAGTAATACCCCAAACAACTAATACCATGATGCCTTTACTGCGCAAAGCAGGAGGCATTATCTGCGAAGAAAGCGGCCAAAACAGCCATAGCGCCATTTGCGGCATGGCTTTAAATATACCAGCTATTATAGAAGCATATCATGCTACCGAGCTGCTTACTCATGGCACGATGGTTAATTTAGATGCCGGGCGCGGTGTGGTTTTAAGTATTCATTAAATTTAAAAGCCCTTACTTTTCTTTTAAAAAAGAAAAGTAAGCAAAAGAAAATTTTAAGTAGCATAGAAAGAAAATTGGCTTAAAACCGCGCTTTTTGACAAAGCCAAAACAGCCCGCAATATCAGGCAAAAAATCACTAACCGTCATGGATGTAAATAAGGGGCTGTCGCAAATGCGACAGCCCCCTCTTAAAAATTATAATTTTTTTACTATTATCCTAATAATAATTGCTTAATCTTATCAATATCTTGCTTGGTTTGATGATTATTATCTAAATCTTTATCAATATTTTTAATGCCATGAATAACCGTGGCATGATCCCTTTTGCCAAAATCTCGACCAATTTGCGGCAATGTTGCCCCAATCATCTCGCGGCATAAATACATCGCCACATGCCTGGGATGCGATAAATAGCGATCCCGTTTGGGCCCTTGTATAGCCTCTACCGATATCTGATAATACTCAGCCACAGCCTTTTGTACCAGGGCTATTGTTAAACGTGGCTTGTCCTCATCGGGTATTAATCCTTGCAATACCTCTTTGGTTTGATTAATATCTACTTGCGGAATATTATATAGATTAGCATAATATATTATTTTATTTAAAGCCCCTTCCAGTTCGCGAATATTAGAGCGAATTTTGCTGGCTATATAAAATAATACATCTTCCGGAATTTCTACCGTATCTTCGTTATTACGCTTTAAGCTGGCTATTTTACGCAAAAGAATTGCACAACGTGTTTCAAAATTAGGGGCCTGTATATCGGTAATCAAACCACCCTCAAAACGAGAGCGCAAGCGTTCTTCTAAGGTTTCAATCTCTTTGGGGGGGCGGTCGGAAGAAATTACAATTTGCTTACCGGCCTCGTGCAGGGCATTAAAGGTATGGAAAAACTCCTCCTGAGTACCCTCTTTACCGGTTAAAAATTGAATATCGTCGATTAAAAAGATATCGGTAAAGCGATATCTATTTTTAAAATTATGAGCCTTACCGCTACGCACCAAAGAGATAAACTCGTTGGTAAAGGTTTCGGTAGATACATAAGCTACCTTTTTTTGGGGATTATTCTTTAAAACAGCTTGGCCAATAGCATGCATTAAATGGGTTTTACCCAAACCGCTACCACCATAAATAAATAATGGATTATAAGTTTGCGAAGGCCGTTCGCTTACCGCCAAGGCCGCCGCATGGGCAAAACGATTGCTCGAGCCAACCACAAAAGAATCGAATGTATAACGAGGATGAAATAAGGCAGGCACCGGGGGGCTTTGCACCGGCTCTGCTTCCTTTTCCTGCATTAATATTTGTTCCTCAGCAGAGTTATCCAAAAAACGAGCCTTCATCACTTGCCCGGTTATATTCAAAAGAGCACTTTCCACCAAAGATGTAAAGGTCTGCTCCATATAAGCTTGAGTAAACTCATCGGATACATAAATATTGATATTATGGTCTTTGCGGCTAACATTAAGCACAATTGCCGGATTGGCAAACCAGTTATCAAAACTGGAGGGCTTCATTTCTTTACGAATACTGTCTAAAACCTTAGGCCACAGCGTGTCCATATCCTTCCTCCTTGCAGCAAAATAATTTAAATAAATCCGCAATAAAAAATGTGGATAAAATTGTCTAGAGATATATAATATCAAAATTTATCCACAAAAACAAGGGTAATTTTGGTCAATTTTAAAATTTATTAACAAAGACCAGCCTAAAGGGGCTATTTTTTTTTGGATGCCAAAATTTGTTAAGCCAATAACTTAAAAGTAGATTTTTTAATTGACAATAGCCAAAAATTAAGATATAATTCTTCTGTTAACTATATTAATTATGTTATAATATGGTGGATAAAACCTGCCATAAGAATAGGAGGAAATACAATGACAAAACGCACTTATCAACCAAAAAGAAGAGTTCATAAAAGGGAGCATGGCTTTTTAAAGCGTATGGCAACCAAAAATGGGCGTAATGTATTGCGTCGCCGCAGAGCTAAGGGGCGCAAGCGTCTATCGGCATAATGCTGCCTAAGGAGAACCGCCTGCGGCAAAAAAGGGATTTTAAGCGGCTTTATAATCGCGGCAAGTCGCAGGCGAATAATTTTTTTGTAATTTATTGGCGCAAAAATGGCCAAAAAGATTTAAGAATAGGCTTTTCGATATCCAAAAAGTTGGGAAAAGCCGTTCAACGCAACTTATTAAAAAGGCGCTGCAAAATGGCAGCAAAAACTTTATTAAACGAGTTTTTGCCCGGCCATGATTATGTATTTATCGTGCGTGCAAATGCCGCCGGCGCCGAATATGCCCAAATAGCAAAGCAAATGGCTAAAGCAATAAGCTTAAGCAAAAAATAGCTTTGCTTAAATTTAGGGGGGCTAAATGGCAAAACTGCTTTTAGGTTTAATTAAATTTTATCAAAAAATAATTTCGCCATTTTTAGGACAAAATTGCCGCTATCTGCCCACTTGTTCGCAGTACACATTCGAAGCCATCAGCCGCTATGGCGCTATCAAAGGCAGTTTTTTGGGTTTAAAAAGGATATTGCGCTGCCATCCTTTTGCCAAAGGCGGCTATGATCCGGTGCCTTAAAACTAAAAATACTGAGCAGCGTGGAGGATATTGATGAATTTTTTGCAGCAGTCTTTGTGGCTGGCATCCAGCGAAACTTCCGATCGTAGTGGCGTATGGGGTGCAATTAAAAACGGTATCGAATGGTTTATTAATTCCATCATCGAATTTACCGGCACTTTTTTAGGCGAACCTAATGTAATAGTAGGTATTTTTATCTTTACTATTATAGTTAAGCTGGCATTGCAGCCTTTAATGAGTAAACAAATGCGCTCGATGCGTAAAATGACCAAATTGCAGCCGCAAATTCAGGAATTGCAAAAGCGCTATAGTACCAATCCCCAAAAGCAACAGCAGGAAATTATGCGTCTTTATAAAGAGTATGGCGCATCGCCTTTTGCCGGCTGCTTGCCTTTATTAATTCAGATGCCGATTATTATTGCCTTATTCCAAACTTTAAGGGAATTACCAATCGCCAACGAAACCAGCTTTATGTGGATACCCAGCCTAGCCGAACCAGATCCTACCGGCTGGCTATTGCCTTTAATTGCGGCAGCAGCCACCATGTTTCAGCAATTTGTTACCACCAGCAATCGTCAGGATAAAACCCAAAGAATGATGATGTTTATGATGCCGGTGATGTTTTTTATCTTTGTGCGTTCTTTCCCCTCTTTGCTGGCCTTTTACTGGATATTCTACAGTATTATCGGGGCCGCTATTCAGTATGTATTGAATAAAAAGTGGGCTAAAGAAGATGCCGCCGAAGAAGCCGAAATCCAAGCCAAGCGCGAGGCCGAGCTTCTGGAAAAGAAGGCTAAAAAAGCCGAGAAAAAGGGTATCAGTGTTGAGGAATTATTAGAAGAAGAAGAGGAAAATGAAAACACGGTGGAAATAGATGGGGTTGAGTATTATCTGCCCCATAACTATAGCCTGCGTGAAAAAAAGGTAAAGGCTCATCCTTATTCCGAAGAGGAAGAAACAATTACCATGGTGGTATTACCCGATGGTAAGGAAAAGCCAATTAGCATTTTAAAAAGAAAAACTCCGGCTATCGAGGTGCCTAGTGTAAAGGATTTACTCTTAGGCGCCGGCAAGAAAAATAAAAAGTCCGATAATGGGGATAAATAAAGTTTAAACCAAACTAAATTACCCCCTTAGGAGGGAATATAATGAAAAAATCTTTTGAAGCCACAGGTAAAACAATCGATGAAGCCGTAGAGGCATTATTGGTTAAAGCCAATATTTCTATTGCTGATATAGATTCCGATGATATCGAAATCCTAAGTGGCGGCAGCGGTGGTTTTTTCGGCCTTGGGCGTAAAGATGCCAAGGTAAGAATCACTATCGAAACCCCCGATCAACCGGCAGCTAAGCCCGAACCCAAACCGGCACCCAAGCCTGCACCTAAACCGGCTGCTAAACCTGCCTACGAAAAACCAGAACAAACTTTGCCTAAACAAAGCCCGGCTAAAGACCAGCACCGCGACGTTAAGCCGCAGCATCAAGCTGCTGCCAAGCCCGAGCAACAACGCAAACCGCAAGTGCCTAAAACTGCTGCAAGCAGCCAAACCAAGCCGGAACATAAAGAAGGCCAAGCCCCTAAGCCCCATCGTGGCGAGCCCCGTAATCGTGGTTATCAAATCCAAACCGAGGCCGAGGCTAATGAGATGGCAGCTATTGCCATTAATTTCCTAAAGCCGATTTTCCAAAGCTTAGAAGTTCAACCCGAGTATCAGCATTTTGTTAAAGAAGGCATTTTATGGATTACCTTTAGCGGCCAAGCCTTAGGCTCTTTAATCGGCCGTCGGGGCGAAACCTTAAATTCTTTGCAATATTTAACCAATTTGGCTGTTAACAAAGACAAAAAAGATCATATCCGTTTGGTTTTGGATGTCGAAAACTATCGTGCCGGCCGTGAGGAAACCTTGGCTGCTTTGGCCAAAAGGATGGCCGATAAAGCCGTTCGTACCGGCAAATGGGTAGAGCTGGAACCGATGAATCCGCATGAAAGACGCATTGTTCATATTGCTTTGCAAAATGATAAGCGAGTAGATACAACCAGCCAAGGCGATGAGCCTTATCGCCGTATTGTAATTAATCGCAAACGTCATGATAAAAAGAAGCATCATAATAATCGTCCTAAAAACAATCAGCCGCCAGCCAATCAACAGGCCAATCCTGCACCTACTAATGAGCAATTAAGCCTAAGCCAGCAGCTGGATCGTCAATTTGAAGAGCAAATCAAAAACAGATCATAAGTAGTCCCGATTTACGGGTAAAAGGGGCTGTCGCAACTGCGACAACCCTTTTATATTCTAAAATCTTTTGCTTTTTTTTAAAAGCAAAAGGGCTTAATCTTTTAATATTTGCTGCGCAAATAAAAAATAAAGCAAAGGGGGCTGCCGCAAATATTTTTCTTATTGCGACAGCCCTTATTTTATAAAATAGGTATAAATATGAATACAAATGATACAATAGCCGCCATCGCCACCCCTAGTGGTGCAGGCGGTATTGGCATAATCCGCATTAGCGGCATCCAGGCTCGCCCAATACTGGAGCAGCTTTTTTGCCCCTTTAAACAAGAGCCCTATCAAAGCCATAAAATGTATTTGGGCAAAATCTATCAGCCTAAAACCAAGGCCGTTCTTGATAAAGCCTTGGCCGTTTTGATGGCCTCGCCCAATTCCTATACCAAAGAGGATATTGTTGAATTACATTGCCATGGTGGCCCTTTGGTATTATCCCTGGTTTTGCAGGCCGTTTTAAGTTGCGGTGCTCGCCTGGCTCAACCCGGCGAATTTACTATGCGTGCCTTCCTAAACGGCGCTCTTTCCTTAGCCGAGGCCGAGGCCGTAGCCGATTTAATCAGCGCCAAAACCGCATCCTCGGCAGGCCAAGCAGCCCAGCAATTAGCCGGCCATCTTAAAGCCAAAATCGAACCTTTAGAACAAAAATTGCTGGATTTATTAGCCGCAATCACCGTGGCCGTCGATTTCCCCGATGATGCCGATTGCCCATCAGAGCAGGCTTTAATTAGCGAGCTTACCAATTTAAGGCAAAATATTAGCGCTATTTTAGCAAGTGCCGATTTAGGGCGCATCTATCGTGAAGGCATTAATGTAGTTTTAGCAGGTGCCGCCAATGTGGGCAAATCCAGCCTATTAAACTGCCTGCTAGGCGACGAGCGCGCCATTGTTAGCGCCCAAGCCGGAACTACCCGTGATATCATCGAAGAAGGCTTTAATTTAGACGGTATCCCCTTAATTTTGCGTGATACCGCCGGCATTCGTGATAGCGAGGCCGGTTTGGATGAAGTGGAAATCATCGGCATTAAGCGCAGCCGCCAGGCCTTAAGCCTAGCGCAGATCAGCCTGATTATTTTTGATAGCCAAGTAGGCCTCGATGCCACCGCTTTGGCTATTTTAGCCGAAAAGCCTGCTAAGTTCATGATTATTGCCAATAAATCTGATTTACTCGATCCCATCCAGTATAAGAACCTAGAAAACGAATTATTAAATTATGCGCCACTTAGCGATATCGCCTTTATCTCGGCCAAGCAAAATATCGGCATAGAACCGTTTTTAGCTGCCCTTAAAGCCAAAATTATCGGCAATCGTAAAGAAGAAGGGCGCGAATTTATGCTCAATAATATTCGCCATCAAGAAGCCTTAAAAGAGGCCGATTATCATTTAGCAGCGGCCATTACCACCCTAGAAGACGGCCTTACTCTGGACTTATGCGGTGTCGATTTAGAGGCCGCCTGGCAAGCCTTGGGTACTATTAATGGCAAAACGGCCGCCGAGGAAGTTATCACTAATATCTTTGCCAATTTTTGCGTGGGGAAATAATATGTTAAAATCAAACCAATATCTAGCAGGCGATTATCAGGCAATTATTATCGGAGCAGGCCATGCCGGTTGCGAAGCCGCCTTAGCCTGCGCCCGTAAAGGCCTCAAAACCCTTCTTATTACCATGAGCCCGGAGGCCAGCGCCATGGCGCCCTGCAATCCGGCCATCGGAGGGCCGGCCAAAAGCGTTTTAGTTAAGGAAATTGATGCCCTAGGCGGCGCAATGGCCAAAATCTGCGATGCCTCTCAAATTCAAATGCGCCTTTTAAATACCGGTAAAGGCCCTGCGGTACAGGCCTTACGTGCCCAAATCGATAAGGCTCTTTATCAGCATTTAATGCGCTTTTATCTAGAAAAACAGCCTAATCTTTCCATTCGCCAAGGCGAAGTTAGCGAGCTGATTATCGAAAATCAGCAAATCAAAGGCTGCGCTACCAGTTTTGGTGCGGTTTTTAGTGCCGAAAATATTATTATTTGCAGCGGCACCTATTTGCAAGGACGGGTAATTATCGGCGAAAACGATTATCCTTCCGGCCCTTTAGGCTATCCGCCGGCCATGCTTTTAGGCCAATACTTGGCCGATTTAGGCCTAAATATGCGCCGCTTTAAAACCGGCACCCCGGCTCGTTTGGATGCTCGTAGCTTGGATTTTGACCAAATGGAAGAACAGCCCGGCACAAGCGGCCTTTATTTTTCTTATTTAACATCAGATGGCGACTATCAGCGCCCTTCCCTGCCCTGCTGGCTTACCTATACCAATGCTAAAACGCATCAAATCATCCATGATAATTTACATCGTGCGCCACTATATTCGGGGCGCATCGACGGTGTAGGGCCACGTTATTGCCCCTCTATCGAGGATAAAGTGGTGCGCTTTGGCGATCGTGATGCCCATCAACTTTTCCTCGAGCCGGAAAATGTAGATGGCCGCGAATATTATATGCAAGGCATGTCGTCCTCTTTGCCCGAGGATGTGCAAATAGAGTTTATCCGCAGCATAAAAGGCCTGCACCGAGCCGAGATTATCCGCCCTGCCTATGCCATTGAATATGATTGCCTCGACCCTTTACAATTGCAAATTACCCTCGAGCATAAGCAAATTAGCGGCCTATTTGCAGCAGGCCAAATCAATGGAACTTCCGGTTATGAGGAAGCCGCAGCCCAAGGCCTATTGGCCGGCGCTAATCTGGCTGCTAAAGTTTTAGGCGAGCCGCCTGTTATTTTAGGCCGAGATCAAGCCTATATCGGGGTTTTGGCCGATGATTTAGTAACCAAAGGCACCGAGGAACCGTATCGCCTCTTTACCTCGCGCGCCGAATATCGCCTGCTACTGCGCCAAGATAATGCCGATTTGCGCCTAACCGAATTAGGCTATCAAATTGGCCTGGTCGATCAAGATCGCTACCTGTGCTTTATGGCTAAAAAAGAAGCTATCGAAGCGGAAATCGGCCGCTTAAATCAATATCATCCCAGCCGAGCAGAATTACAGGCTTTAGCCATCGAAAGCCAGCGCGAAATTACCCTGGCTACCTTGCTAAAAAGGCCGCAATTTAATTATGATATTCTGGCTAAATCCTTTCCGCCACCTGCACCTTTAGCCAAAGATATTCGTGAGCAAACCGAAATTGCCATTAAATACGAAGGCTATATTGCCAAGCAAATCGAGCAGGTAAAGCGCTTCCGCAAAATGGAAGAAAAGCTTTTGCCCAAAGATATCGATTATCAGGCCATAGCCGGCCTTTCGAATGAGGCTTTACAAAAATTAAGTGATTTTAGGCCGGTATCCCTAGGCCAAGCAAGCCGTATTAGTGGGGTTTCGCCCGCCGATATCAATGTACTGTTAATATTTTTAAAATTAAAGGGCTATTATGATTGATTTTATAAGCAAATTAAACGCACAATTAAATGCCATAGATATCCACCTAGAGCAGGATATTTTACAAAAAATGGCTGCTCACTGGGATTTGGTTGAGCATTATAATCGCCAATTCAATTTAACGGCGATTAAAGATACCGACCAAGCAATTAGCAGCCATTATCTGGATTGCCTAGCCGTTTTGCCTATTTTGCAGGCCAAATGCGCCCCGGCAGCTAAGGCAGTTGATATCGGCAGCGGTGCAGGCTATCCGGGCTTAATCTTAGCCATGGCCTGGCCAAATAGCCAGTGGCTTTTAATCGAAACCCTAAATAAAAAAGCCAATTTTCTTAAATTAGCAATTCAAGAATTGGCTTTAAATAATGTAGAAGTTGTGGCCGAAAGGGTGGAAGATATCGGGCAAAATCCCCTCTATCGTGAGCAATATGATTTGGTAAGTTCGCGGGCAGTGGCCGCCATTAATATCCTGGCCGAATATGCCTTGCCCTTACTTAAAGTAGGCGGCCTATTTGCCGCCCTAAAAGGGCCATTATGCGCAACAGAGCATGAGCAAGCAGCTAATGCCTTAAATATTCTTAAAGCTAAAAAAACCGAGATTATCGATTATCAAATAAATTCTATTGGCCAAAGATGTTTGGCTATCTATCAAAAAGAGCAATCAACCCCGGCTAAGTATCCCCGCCGAGCCGGCATGGTTGAAAAGCGTCCGTTAATTTAGAGTTTTAATGCCAAATAGCGAGCAATCCCAATTCGCCCGTTATTTGGCATTTTTTGTTTAAAGCAGATCCTAACCATGAACCCATAAGCGGATTATGGGCTCGTGGTTAAACTAATTATGATTACGAACTGCATTTTTGGCAGCTTTGAGAATATCGCTTAAAATATTTAGCTCTTGATTAGAACAATCGCTCAAAATGCGGGCAAACTCATCATGCAAAACCTCTTTAGCCTCATAAATATGGCCACATAAAAGCTGGTCGGCCGATACATTTAGGGCATTACTCAGTAAAATCAATACCTGAATGCTCATTTTAGTATGGCCATTTTCGATATGACTGATATGCGATGTGCCCACATCAATTTTCTCGGCCAATTGCTCTTGGGATAGATTTTGTGCCTTACGAATTAGGCGAATTCTTTTCCCGATTTCACGATAATCAATACTCATAATCCTCCCCCTTTGGGCAGGTAATGCTTATATTGCCAGCACTACCAATTCTTATTATTATTTTATGTGGATTTGGCTATTCTTACAATAGTTTCAATAGACATATTGTGCTCTGATTAAATTATAACCACTATCAAAGCTATTTATGTTAAATATTTTTGGTTTTTATTGTAATTTTTGTACTTACTTGACATCTAAAGGCGAATAACTTATACTTAAATAAGCTAAAGTTTTTTATATTTACCTATCATTAAAAATGTAAAAATAACTATAACTAAATTTGCATAAAAAAGGGGGAAATTTATGCTTAAAATCGAAGTATTATATCATGCGGATATCGAGCCGATAAATATCAATAATAATGGCGATTGGCTGGATTTAAGGGCAGCCGAAACGGTAGAATTTAAGGCTTTTGAACATAAATTGATTAGCCTAGGCCTTGCCATGCGCCTGCCCGAAGGATATGAAGCCCAGGTTGTGCCCCGCAGTTCTACCTTTAAACATTGGGGAATACTACAAACCAATAGCCCGGGTATTATTGATAATAGCTATTGTGGTAACGATGATATTTGGTTTTTTTCGGCTTTTGCTACCCGTGATACCATTATTAATAAAAATGATCGGATTTGCCAATTTAGGATTATGCCCAAAATGCAACCGCCGCAGCTTATTACCGTACAAAGCTTAAATTCACCCAATCGGGGTGGTTATGGCTCGACGGGCAAGAATTAGGAGTAAATTATGGCAGAAAAACGTGTTTTACATGGTCATATTGCTTATGCAAGCACCCCCAATCAAATCGAGGTTCTCGAAAACGGCTATATTTTGGCCGAGGATGGCCTAATTATCGATATTTGCCCCGAATTACCTACCGATTGGCAAAATATCGAGCTTAATGATTATAAGCAAAAACTAATTATCCCCGGCCTAATCGATTTAGGTTTAAATGCATCCTTATTTAAGGTTGGTTATCGTGGTTTGGATTTGGATAATTTGAGCCGCAATGAGCAAATAATTTGGCCGGAAATGGCCAATTTTGCAGACATTGAATATAGTGCACGAATTTATGGTGCTTTTTGTCAAAATCTGCTTCAAGGCTTTACTACCAGGGCGGTGATTAGCGGCTCTATCAATAATAAAAGCACGGCTTTATTGGCCGATTTTTTGCATCGCAGCGGTTTTTGCGCCTATATAGCCAAGCCTGCCATCGATCAAAACTGCCTGGCCACCCTTAGCGAAGGCAATGATGCGCCATTTACCTCGGCGGCCTGGATTATCGAGCAAATGGAGCGTTATCCAACAGTTAAACCGCTGTTAAACCCCTATTCACTTTTACAATGTAGCGATGGCCTGCTTAAGGCTATCGGCGACTTAAACAGCCAATATCATTTACCGATTTTATCGCAAATTGGCCAAAGTGCCGATGAGTATCGGCAGATAAAGCGTTTACATCCTAAGGCCAATAGTACAGCCGATGCCTTCGACCGCTTCGGCTTGCTGGATGGCAGCCCTACCCTGCTTCATTATGGGCGTCATTTGCAGCCTTTTGAGCAGGAATTATTATTCGAGCGCCAGGTATTTTTGGCCCATTTGCCGGCGGCCGATTTAGCGCAAGGCCTGGGATTTATGGCGATTAAGCAATTATTAAAACAGGGCTTACGTATTGGCTTAGGAACTGCGGCCGGTACTATCCCCAATTTTAATATGCTGCGCAGCATTCAGGATGCCCTAAATATTAGCCGCTTAATTAAGCCTTTAGACGATGATGATAAACCGCAACTAAGTTTTAGCGAAGCCTTTTACCTGGCCACTAAGGGTGGCGGCGCCTTTTTTGGCAAGATTGGCAGCTTTGAAAAAGGATATGCTCTTGATGCTCTTGTTATCGATGATAGCAATATTTGCCCCTGGCCGCTTCATGTGGTTGGGCGGCTGGAAAATGCTATTTACCATGCCGAAAGCCCAAATTTAATCGCCAAATATATTAATGGCGAACAGATTTTTTCTAAAAATTAAGGGGGTAATTATATGAGTATCGGCTCCAATATCACACGCAAGGATGCTTATCAAAAGGCCAGCGGTAAGGCCAAATATACTGCCGATTTACTGCCAAAAGATTATTTGGTAGCCAAAATCGTTCATAGCACAATCGCCAATGGGCTGGTTAAAAAAATTGATATTACTAAAGCGGCCGCTTTGCCCGGCGTAATCAAGATTGTTACCTGTTTTGATGTGCCTCAAAATCCCTTTCCCACTGCCGGCCATCCCTGGTCCACCGACCCCGGCCATCAGGATATTGCCGATCGTTTGCTTTTAAATCAAAGGGTGCGCCAATATGGCGACGATATTGCGGCCATTATTGCAATTGATGAAATAACAGCAGCTAAAGCCCATGATTTAATACAAGTTTCTTATCAAGAATTTTTGCCCTTAATAACGGCCGAGCAGGCCATAAATAGCAAAGCCGAGCCTTTGCATCAGGGCTTTAAGCAAAATATTGTAGCTAGTCATCAGGATTGTTTTGGCGATTTTGATGCTTTAGCTGCGAATCAAGATTTAATTTATGCCACCGGCAGCTTTACTACCCAACAAGTGCAGCATTGCCATTTAGAAACTGCCGTATCCTTTGCTTATATGGAAGATGATCGAATTACCGTTTATTCTTCAACACAAATACCCCATATTGTGCGACGTGTTTGCGGCCAGGCTTTAAATATACCTTGGGGTAAAATTAGGGTAATAAAACCTTATATCGGCGGCGGCTTTGGCAATAAGCAAGAAGTGCTTTATGAGCCATTAAATGCCTATTTAACTACCTTAGTTGGTGGCCGTTGTGTTAAGCTGGAATTAAGCCGCGAGGAAGTTTTTAGCTCTACCCGCAGCCGTCATCGCATCGATATGGAGCTTGCTACCTATTTAAAGCCCGATGGCAAAATTGTGGGGCGTAAGCTAAAAGCCTATTCGCATCAAGGTGGTTATGCCTCGCATGGGCATGCAATTGTGGCCAATGCCACTAATTGCTTCCGCCAGCTCTACCCCTATGTAGATGCCTTAAATATCGAGGCTACCACCGTATACACCAATTTAAGTACCACCGGCGCCATGCGTGGTTATGGCATACCGCAAATAGTTTTTGCTATGGAATCGCATTTGGATGATATTGCCAAAAATCATAACCTCGACCCACTTACCCTACGCCTAAATAATATGATGCAGGAAAATTATATCGACCCATCCACCGGCATTAAAGCCCATAGCTCCGGCCTTAAAGAATGTATCGAAAAAGGGCGCAAATTTATTGATTGGGATCATAAAAGAACCCTTTATCAGCAAGAACAAAATGGCCGCTTACGTAGAGGTATTGGCATGGCTATTTTATGTTACAAAACAGGGGTTTATCCGATTAGTCTCGAAACCGCCTCGGCCCGTTTAGTTCTCAATCAAGATGGCAGTGTTCAATTGCAAATGGGTGCTACCGAAATTGGCCAAGGTGCCGATACCGTCTTTAGCCAAATGGCCGCCGAAGTATTAAGTTTACCAATCGAAAATATCCATATTATCAGCCAGCAAGATACCGATATAACCCCTTTTGATACAGGGGCTTATGCCTCGCGTCAAAGCTATGTTAGTGGCATGGCACTTAAAAAAACCGCTCTTTTATTTAAGGAAAGAATTTTAGAATTTGCCTCCTTATTTAGCGGCATTGTCCAAGATAAGCTGGATATTGATCAAGGCAATATTATCAATTGCGATGACAAACAAATTGTTTGCAGCATGGCCGAGCTTGCTTTAAACGCTTTTTATCATCCCGAAAACAGCCGCCATATTATGGCGCAGGCCAGCAATCATTGCACCAATAATACCTTTTCCTTCGGGGTATGTTTTGCCGAAATCGAGGTGGATATTTATTTAGGTAAAATCAAGATTTTAAACATCATAAATATCCATGATAGCGGACGCTTGCTTAATCCGGCTTTAGCTACCGCCCAGGTACATGGCGGCATGAGCATGGGCTTAGGCTATGCCTTAAGCGAGCAAATGCTTTTTAATGAGCAAGGCCGCTTATTAAATGGTAACTTTTTAGATTATAAATTACCAACCGCCTTAGATAGCCCCGACTTAAATGTAGATTTTGTTGAAGCCGTAGACGATACCAGCCCATTTGGTAATAAATCTTTAGGCGAACCTCCGGCTATTCCTTTAGCGGCAGCCATCCGTAATGCCTTATTACAAGCCACAGGCATTGGCTTAAACAGCCTGCCTTTAAACCCGCCTAAATTAATTGCTGCCTTTAAAGAAGGCGGCCTACTAGATAAAGGAGGGCGCTAAATATGTATAATTTTGGACAATTTTTTAAACCCCAAAACCTTATAGAGGCCTTAGCTATTTACAATAATAATCCGCAGGCCATAATTATCGCCGGCGGCACCGATGTTTTGATTAAATTGCGTGATGGCCAGTTTAGCGGTGCCGATTTAATCAGCATCGGCCATCTTGAGCCACTTAAAATGATAAGCCAAGACGATAATGGCGATATCATAATCGGCGCTTTGGCCAGCTTTGATGCCTTAAGCCAAAATCCGCTTATTCGCCAAAATCTTAGCATTTTAGCCGAAGCAGCAGCTACCGTAGGCGGCCCTCAAATTAGGCGAGCCGGTACTATTGGCGGCAATTTATGCAATGGTGCGCCCAGTGCCGATACGGCGGCCAGCCTTTATGCCTTAGAGGCCGTCTTGGAAATAGCATCTAAGCAGGGTAATCGCCTGCTGCCGATAGAGCAATTCCATTTAGCACCCGGCAAAGTAGATTTAAAAGATGGCGAAATCCTTACCAAAATCCATATTAAAAAGGCCTGCTATTGTGGCCGACAAGGCTATTATTTTAAGTATGCCATGCGTGAGGCCATGGACATAGCCACCTTAGGCTGCGCCATAGTTATTGGCGGCGAGCAAGCAATTGATGCTATCAAAATTGCCATGACAGTGGCCGCCCCCACCCCCATTCGCCTACATACCGTAGAACAAGCCCTGTGCGGCCTTGGTTTTAGCGAGGCTAAGGAGCAAATTGGCGATTTGGTGCGCTTGAGTATTAATCCCCGTAATTCCTGGCGAGCATCTAAAGATTTTCGTCTACATATAGCAGGTGTTATCGCCGAAGATGCTTTAGAAAAAGCAATTGAAAAATTAGGAGGCGCTGCCCAATGTTAACTACTGTAAATATCAAAATTAATGGCCATAATCGCCAAATTGCCGTCGATGAGCGCGCCTCTTTAGCCGATGTTTTGCGTCAAGATTTGGGGCTAATTAGTGTTAAAAAAGGCTGCGAGGTTGGCGAATGTGGTGCCTGTACGGTTTTAATTGATGGCGAAGCCTTAAACAGTTGTATTTACCTGGCAGTTTGGGCTGATGGCAAAGAAATACTAACCGTAGAAGGCCTAACCGCCCACGATGGCAGCCTACACCCTGTACAGCAGGCCTTTATCGACGAGGCGGCTATTCAATGTGGTTTTTGCACACCCGGTTTAATCATGAGCGCACTTGCCCTATTCAATAAAGGGCGCAGCTATACTCGTGATGAGCTAAGAACCGAGATTTCCGGCCATCTTTGTCGCTGTACCGGCTATGAAAATATTTTAAATGCCCTGGAAAAAGCCCTAAATCAGCAAAACTCTTGATTATTTTGAAAAATATGATATGATATATTCATATTTAATCAAGCAAATCCAGCTATTTTCGAGGAGGACAATATGAATTACCATGCTACACCGATAGATACTCGCAAGCGCCAATTGGCCGAAGGGATTATCGCTGCCTTAGAAAGTGCCAAGCAAAAGGGCGAAATTAATTTTGAAACTATCCCCAATTTTGTAATCGAAATGCCGCGCCATGCCGCTCATGGCGATTTTGCCAGCAATGTGGCGATGATGATGGGCAAAGCCATGCCCGAAAAGCGCCAATTTGCCCAGGCCATTGCCGATAATTTCCCGCTTGAGCAGGCCAATGTTGCGGCAATTGAAATTGCCGGCCCCGGCTTTATCAATTTTAGATTTAATGAAGGCTGGCAAAAACAAGTATTAGCCGAAATTTTGGCAACCGATAATTTTGGCCATACCCAGGTTGGTCAAGGCACTAAAGTGCAGGTAGAGTTTGTTTCGGCCAATCCTACCGGCGAATTGCATATGGGCAATGCCCGTGGCGCTGCCATTGGCGATAGTTTAGCTAATTTACTAAATATGTCCGGCTTTAATTGTCAGCGGGAATTTTATATTAATGATGCCGGTAATCAAATCGAAAAATTCGGTATTTCCTTAGAGGCTCGCTATTTACAAGCTCTTGGCCAGGATGTCCCCTTCCCCGAGGATGGTTATCATGGCGATGATTTACCCCGCTTAATGGCCGAATTAGTGTCCGAAATCAATGACGAATATCTACATCTTTCATCCGAGGAACGTCGGGCTAAACTTACCGCTTATTCTTTAGAACGCAAATTGGCCGATATCAAGGCTGCCCTAGCCAATTTTGGGGTTAATTATGATGTTTGGTTTAGTGAGCAATCTTTGCATGAAGGCGGCAAGGTTCAGGCGGTTATCGATGATTTACAAGCCAAAGGTTGGCTAATCGAAAAAGACAATGCCCTGTGGTTGGATTGCGAGCGTTTTGGCGAAGAAAAACCCGAGGTTTTGATCCGCGGCAATGGTATTCCTACCTATTATGCAGCCGATATTGCCTATCATCGGGATAAATACGAGCGTGGTTTTAGCTCGGTAATTGATGTTTGGGGTGCTGATCATCATGGCCATGTTGCCCGTATGCAGGGTGCTATGGAAGCCTTAGGCTATGAGCGTGGCCGTTTGGAAATTATCTTAATGCAATTTGTGCGTCTTTATCAAAATGGCGAATTACTTAAAATGAGCAAACGTACCGGCACCTATGTAACCTTGAATGAACTGGTTGAAGAAGTTGGCAAAGATGCAGCTCGCTTTATATTTGTAATGCGCTCATCCGATAATTTAATCGACTTTGATTTAGATTTAGCCAAAAAGCAATCGGACGAAAACCCCGTTTATTATGTACAATATGCCCATGCCCGAATTTGCTCAATCCTGGCTGCTGCTGCCGAAAATGGCCTTAACTTAAGCGCTACCCCTTTAACATTAGAGCAAATCGCCTGCTTAAACCATGATAGCGAATTGGCTTTAATCCGCAAACTGGCCGATTTCCCGGATGTGGTTATCGAGGCTGCCCTTAATCGCGAGCCGCATCGCTTGGCTACCTATATTCAAGAAAGCGCAGCTCAATTCCACAATTTCTATAATAATTGCCGAGTTATCAGCGATGATAAAGCCTTATCGCAGGCACGCTTAGAGCTGATTGCCGCTACCGCCAAGATGATTAAAACTGCTTTAGCCGCCTTAGGCGTTAGCGCACCCAATAAAATGTAGGAGGCTTTATGGTAGCTCAACCACCGGAAACACCAACAAATTTGTTTTGGCAGATTTTTAGCTCGGTTTTTACGGTTATTTTTGGTTATATTAAAGCCCAGCTAATCTATTTTATAATTAATTTGGTACTTTTAACCATATTTTTGTCGATATTCGGCCTGCCTATGCCCTTTTTAATCGCATTGGGCATTGCCATTTTAGACACTTTACCGATTATCGGCAGCGGCCTGGTTTTTATCCCCTGGACAATTATCTGCTTTATTTTTGATAATAATTTGCTGGGTGGTCAATTGGCCTTGCTTTATATTGGTTTAGTGGTATTACGCCAGGTAACAGAGCCATTAATTGTCGGTCATCAGGTTGGTTTGGGGCCTTTGGTTACTTTGGTTGCCTCTTTGGCAGGCTTTTATTTCTTGGGTTTTGTGGGTATTATTATTGGCCCTTTGATTGCCGCGGTTTTTTCCTTGGTTTATCGTGCCCGCAATGGCATGCCGCCTAAAAAAGGCCAAAAAGAAATTACGATTAAACCGCAAAAAAAATAGTTTGTGCTTGCCTTCTAGCCTGGTTTATGCTATAATTAGCTTAATGATGGTGAAAGGTTGTGTTGCGATGCTAGCCTATCCGGAATGTTTATGGAAAATTTTTGAACAAACAGGTTCCATTGCTATATACATGTATTATCGGCAAATTTCCATGCAATAAATCTTTAAATTTATTAGCCTTTTACCCTGCCTAGGGGTAAAAGGCCAATTTTTATTACGCATATCTTTGGCATATATAGGAGGATAATATGTTTGAACAGCTACAAAATTTAAAAAACGAGGCTTTGCTTAAAATCGAAAACTTAAGCGATAGCCGTGCCTTGCAGGATTTAAAAGTCCATTATCTGGGCAAAAAAGGGGCAATTACCCAAATTTCTCGCTCGATGGCCGATTTAAGTGCCGAGGAGCGCCCCAAATTTGGCCAAGCCATAAATGATTGCAAGCAAGCCGTAGAGGCCGCCTTTAAAGAAGCAGCTAACCGTATAAATGCTGCCGATTTGGCCAAGCAAATGGCCGAGCAAAGCTTAGATATCAGCCTACCCGGTTTAAGCTTGCCCCAAGGGCATAGCCATGTATTAAGCCAGGTAACCGCCCAAATTGAGGATATATTTTTAGGCTTAGGCTATAGCATTGCCGAAGGGCCCGAGGTGGAAACCGATTATTATAATTTTGCAGCCCTAAATATTCCGCCCGAACATCCGGCACGGGATATGCAGGATTCCTTCTATTTTCAAGGCAATATCCTTTTGCGCACCCATACCTCGCCGGTGCAGGCCCATACTATGGAAAGTTTAAGCCCTGCTATCCCTGTTAAAGTTATTTGTCCTGGCAAGGTTTATCGCCGCGATGATGATGCAACCCATTCGCCAATGTTTCACCAGGTAGAAGGCTTATACATTGACCAAAATGTTACCTTAGCCCAGCTTAAGGGCACATTGCTTGCCTTTGCCCAAAAAATGTTTGGCGATCAAAGAGAAATTAGGCTGCGCCCCAGCTATTTCCCCTTTACCGAGCCTTCGGCCGAGGTGGATATCTCCTGCTTTGCCTGCGGCGGCAAGGGTTGTCGTCTTTGCAAAGGCACCGGCTGGATCGAAATTTTAGGTTCGGGCATGGTTCATCCTAAAGTATTGGAAATGTCCGGCTATGATAGTAAAAAGGTTAGCGGTTTTGCCTTCGGCATGGGGGTAGAGCGGGTGGCCATGCTTAAATACGGCATACCCGATATGCGGCTTTTATTTGATAATGATATGCGCTTTTTGGCGCAGTTTTAGGGGGATCACTGATGAAAATACCTTTTAAATGGCTTAAAGATTATTTAGAATTACCAAGCGGCATCGATGCCTTAGCCTTAGCCGAAAAATTTACGGCCGCCGGCTTAGAGATCGATGGCGTATATAATATGGCCGACGAGCTTAAGGGCATAATTACCGCCAAAGTAATAAGCGCCGAGCTGCATCCTAAATCGGATCATTTATCGATATGCAGCATTGATAATGGTAAGGAAACATTAACCGTACTTTGCGGCGCACC
The DNA here is from genome assembly GCA_964368605.1 of uncultured Peptococcaceae bacterium. Lineage (GTDB taxonomy): Bacteria > Bacillota > Dehalobacteriia > UBA4068 > UBA4068 > CAYJBP01. Next base: position 34,323 of record CAYJBP010000007.1, read on the forward strand.
CAATGTGGCAGCCGGTCAAATTGTGGCCTTTGCCCAGGTAGGTTCTACTCTACCGGGCGGTATTACTATTGGCACTAAAAAAACTTTGGGCATCGAATCCTTTGGTATGCTCTGCTCTAAGCGGGAATTAGGCTTAGACGAAAGCGATCATAGCGGCATTTGGGTTTTGCCCGAGGATTTAGCCTTAGGCGAAGATATTGTTACGGCCATGGATTTGGCCGACCAAGTTTTAGTGGTAGAATTAACCCCCAATCGCAGCGATTGTTTGGGCATTTTAAACTGTGCTTTTGAAGCAGCAGCCTTAGTTAAAGGCCAAGCTAAAGCCCCAGACTTAAGCTATGAAGAACAAGGGGAAGCAATAGAAGATTTATTAACCATCGAGGTGGAAGATTTTGATTTATGCCCTCGTTATGTGGGGCGTATTGTTAAAGGCATCACCATAAAGCCATCGCCGCTTTGGATGCAAAACTACCTGCTAGCAGCAGGTATGCGCCCGATTAACAATGTGGTTGATATCGCCAATTTTGTAATGCTGGAGATGAATCAGCCCTTGCATACTTTTGATTATCAGCAAATTGCCGATAAAAAAATCATTGTTCGCCAAGCTATCGAGGGCGAAACCATGCAAACCCTAGATGGCAAGGATCGTGTTTTTAAAGGCAATGAAATTTTGATTTGCGATGGCCAAAAACCGGTTTGCATCGGTGGGGTTATGGGTGGCTTTGATACCGAGGTAACCGCAGCTACAGTTGATGTTTTAATCGAAGCAGCCGCTTTTAATTCGGTAGCTATTCGCCAAACTGCCCGTCGTTTAGGCATTCCGTCTGAGGCCTCGATGCGTTTTGAAAAAGGAATCGACCGTGAAGAGTGCGATCGAGCTGCTCAAAGGGCTGTGCAATTATTGCTAAAATATGCAGGCGGTACTGCCGCTAAAGGCAAAATCGATATTGGCGGCCAGGCAAACTATCCGCCTAAGCAAGTTGTTTTGTATAAAGATAAGGTTAAGTCCTTACTTGGCATTAGCATCGAAGCAGCCTTAATCGAGGAAATTATGTTGGCTCTTAATTTTAAGATTATCGGCCAAGATCAAGAGCAGTTTACAATTGATATCCCTTCCTATCGTCAGGATATCAGCCTCGAGCAAGACTTAATCGAAGAAATTGCCCGTATTTACGGCTATCATAATATTCCGGCTGCTCTACCTTCGTCGGCTGCCCATGGCATGCGTAGCGAGCAGCAAAACAAAATTTTGCAATTGCGTTTGGCGCTGGCCGGCTTAGGCCTATCCGAGGCAATTAATTATAGTTTTATTAGCCCCAAAGATGCCCAAAAATTGCTTTTGCCCGCAGCGCATTGCTGGCATAGCCCTCTTATGGTGGCTAATCCCTTAAACGAAGAGCAAAGCGCCATGCGTTTAAGCCTTATTCCCGGCCTGCTTCATAATGTGGCACGCAATCTTAGCCGCCGTAATTTAGATATCGCTTTATTCGAAATGGGCAATATCTTTATCAATAAAGGCCAAGATATTCAGCCCGAGCAAAGGCAGGCTATCAGTATAGCTTTAAGCGGCAAAACGCCTGCTTCTTGGCATAATAAAAATCATGAATACGATTTTTACTATCTAAAAGGGCTATGGCAAAGCATTGCCGAGCAGTTTTCTTTAGGTCAATTAACCTATCAAAAATTGGCCGACGATGATATTTATCAACCCCTTTTCCATCCCGGCCGCAGCGCTGCCGTTTATTATCAAGGCCAAAAGCTGGGTGTTTTCGGCCAAGTACATCCCCTGGTTTGCGCCAATTTTGAATTAGGGCAAACCACTTTAATCGGCGAATGGGATATTGCCGCCATCATCGCAGCCCAACAAAATAAGCCCTGCTTAGGCCTGCCAAAATTCCCGGCCGGCGAGCGTGATTTAGCCTTTGTGGGTGCTAAAGATATTGCCGCTGCCGATATCGAAGCTAAAATCAAAGAATTAGCCGGCGATATGTTAGAAAGCATTCACCTTTTTGATATTTATGAAGGTAATTCTATTGCCGAGGGCAAGCGCAGCCTGGCCTATAATTTAGCCTTCCGCCATAGCGAGCGCACCTTGGTTGATGATGAAATCGAAGCGATTATCAATAATATCCTCAACAATATGCCTGCCGAATGGGGCTTAGAATTAAGAAAATAGCATAGAAAGGGGTAAACCATGGCCGAGGAAAATGTTTTAAATGTCAACTTAGATGGGGTAGATTATACCCTGCGTAGCAGCTGCAAAGAGGAACGGTTACAGCAAATTGCCGCCCATGTGGCGGAAAAATTGGCCTTGGTTCGTAATAATTGCCCCCATTATTCGGGCACTAGGGCTGCCATGCTGGTAGCCTTGCAATTGGCCGAAGATATGCTAGCCTTACAGGACGAATACCTGGAATTATTAGAAGAAGCGGATATCCGCTAAAAGGAGAATAATATGAAAATTAAAGAAATTTATCAATTAGCCGTTAAAATGGGTATCGAAGCCGATCCACGTGGCAAAGAGGCTGTCGATAAGGTTTTAGCTAAAGCCGAAAAAGCCTTCAAAAAAGTAGAAGAAGAGGAAAAAGAGTTCTTCGACCAAGAAACTTTAAGTAATCCCTATGCCGATACCCGCATTTTAGCAGGCGATCCCGAATTGGAAGTTAAAAAAGTGATTTGCGGTGTGGATATCGAAAGCGGCGAAATTGCCGTTACCGCCACCTTAAATGATCGTGGTGCCGGTATCGATTTAATTATTGCCCATCATCCCGAAGGTGCTGCTTTAGCTGCCTTACCCAAGGTTATGGGCATGCAAAGCGCCATTATGGCTAAATTCGGCGTGGCCGCCAATGTGGCCGAAAGCCTAATGGATGAGCGAATTAAAGATGTTGATAAAAATATTAGCGTAACCAATCATTTGCGTGCTGTTCATTCTGCCCAATTATTAAATATGCCCTTAATGTGCGTACACACCCCTTGCGACAATTTAGTTACTCAATTTATGACCGATTATTTCGAGGCCGAAGCACCAGACACAGTAGATGATGTGGTAAAGGCCATTCGTAAATTGCCGGAGTATAAGCATTCGGCGCTGCATCATAATCCGCCTCGCATTGTTAGCGGTAAGGGCAGCTATACAGCAGGCAAAATCTTTGTCGATTTTACCGGCGGTACCGGCGGCAATAGCGAAAACCCCACCGTTTTAGGTAATGCCGATGTAAACACCATTGTTTGCATGCATGCCTCAGATGCCATGGTTAAAGCAGCTCAAAAGGCCAGAGTAAACATGATTATTGCCGGCCATATTGCCAGCGATAATATCGGCTTAAACCTTTTCCTCGATCAATTGGCCGCCCAAGGCGTCGAGATTGTTGGCATTTCGGGCTTAATCCGCCATAGCCGCAATCAATAGTTAAAGGAGTATGATAATGACCGAATTATTAGCCCCGGCCGGCACTATGGAGGCGTTTAAGGCCGCTATAGCCAATGGTGCCGATGCGGTTTATGTGGGCGGTAAGCAATTTAGCGCTCGAGCTTTTGCCGATAATTTTAGCGATCAGGAATTGGCCGAGGCTTTAAAATTAGCTCATTTTTATAATAAAAAAGTATATTTGGCTATCAATACCTTATTGAATGATGGCGAATTGCAGCAGGCCTTAAATTATATAGCCCATTTTTATAGTTTGGGTTTGGATGCGGTAATTGTCCAAGATTTAGGCCTACTTACGGCTATTGCTAAATATATGCCCGATTTACCAATCCATGCCAGCACCCAAATGACCACTACCAACTTAGCCGGGGTGCAATATTTGGCAAGCTTAGGCGTAAAAAGGGTAATTTTAGCGCGCGAATTAACTTTTGAAGAAATCAAAGCCATCAAAGCCGCAACCGATGTAGAATTGGAAATTTTTATTCATGGGGCCCTATGCATTTGCTATTCCGGCCAATGCCTAATGAGCAGCTTAATAGGCGGACGCAGCGGCAATCGCGGTCGTTGCGCCCAGCCTTGTCGCCTACCCTATCAACTATGTAATGCCGATGGCGATGCCCTTAATCCTAAGGAAACCGGCCGCCATTTGCTATCGCCTAAAGATTTGGTCGGTTATATGCGCTTAGACGAATTACATGAATTAGGGCTTAGCTCTTGGAAAATAGAAGGACGTATGAAAAAGCCCGAGTATGTGGCCACTGTTTGCCGCATATACAGTGAGCATTTAGGGCTGCTTAATCAAAGGCGAGTTATTTATTTAGAAGAAGAAGAGCAGCGTCAATTAATTCAGATGTTTAATCGCGATTTTTGCCATGGCTATTGGGATGGCGTAAGCGGTGCTAAGATGATGAGCTTTAAGCGCCCCAATAATCGTGGTGTATTTATTGGCCGTATTCAAAACCGCAGCAAGGACTATATAAATATTAAGCTAGAGCAGAATTTAGGCTTAGGCGATGGCCTGGAAATTTGGGTTACCAATGGCGGTCGCAGCGGTTTAACCATCGATAAAATCATGGTTGATAATCAGGAAGTAGACCGAGCTTTTCCCGGCCAAAATGTGCTGATTTATGCCCCCGATGGCAAGGTTGGCGATCGGATTTTTAAAACATTTGATCATCAATTACATCAAATTGCCCAGGAATCCTATAAAGATTTGCCGACTAAGCCTTTATATTTTACATTAAAGGCCTTAAAAAATGCACCTTTGCAAATAAGCGTGCGTGATGAAAAAGGTTTTGAAGCCGAAATTACTTCCGGCTATATAGTGGAAGAAGCCCTAAACAGCATGAGCGATTGGCAAACCGTGCAGGTACAATTGGCACGCTTAGGTGGCACAAACTACCATTTAGCTGCCCTAGACGGCGAAATGGACGATATGGTTATGCTCCCGGCCTCGGTGCTTAATGCTTGTCGCCGCCAATTGGTGGCCGATTTAGAGGCCAAGGAAGCAGCTATTTTTGCCCGCCCCCAACCGCAAATTCCCAAATTATGGCCTTTAGCCACAGCTCCTAAGCATAATATAAAGCAAATCACCATGGCCGCCTTAATCGACGACCCCTTTTGGGCGCTGCGTTTAATTAGGGCAGGCATTAAAGATATTTATCTTAGTACCGAGGCCTTTACCGGCAAACAGCAGATTGATAATATCGATATAGCTGCGCTTTTAGCAAAAATTGCCGATACCGATGGCCGCTTAATTATCAATTTGCCACAAATAATCGGCGCTTTGGCAGAAGATATTTGGCTTAAGCGCATTGCAAATTGGCAGTTAGCAGGCCTTAAGGCCATTCGAATTAATCATATCAGCCAGCTACAATTGCTTAAAAGGGCGGCCTGGCAGGGTGCTATTTTAGGCGGCTATAGCCTAAATATCTTAAATAGCCAAACCGCCGAGTTTTTAGCAAAATCCAAGCTTGAGGCCGTAACCATTTCCCCCGAGGCCGATTTAGCCTTATTGCGCACCTTAAGCGATAAAGGGGCTAAGCATGAAATTATGGCTCAAGGCGCCATGACGATGATGATTAGCCAATTTTGCACATTGGGTGCCTTATTAGGCGGTAAAAATGGCAATAATGCCTGCTCTGCCCCGTGCAAGCAGTTAAAAGGTTATAGTTTGCGTGATGAAAAAGGCTTTTTATTCCCGGTACGATCAGATAATGAATGCAGAATGCATATTTTTAATTCTAAGGAATTATGTTTGCTAGACGAAATACCTTCCCTTATCCAGGCCGGAATTAGCCGCTATTGCCTAGATTTAAGGCTATACGACCAGGCCAAGGCCTATCGTTTGGCCGAAATTTATGGCATGATAGCCAATGATATTTGGAACTTTGATCAAGCTAAAGAAAAAATAAAGCAAGTGATGGAGGACTTTACTAAAGGTCACTTGCATAGAGGAGTATAATTATACTGAAAAAGAGGTTTTAAATGCAAGAAAAATCTTTACAGAAGCTGGAGTATGATAAAATTTTGGCACAATTGGCCAATTATGCAGGCTTTGCCCTAAGCCGCGAGAAAATTTTAGAATTACAACCCAGCATATATGAGCAAGAAGCTAAGCAAAACTTGGCCGAAACCGATGAAGCGCGCGAAATATTGCGCCTCTATCCTGCTTTTACGCTGGGCGCTTTATGGGATATCCGTGCGCCTTTAAAGCATTTGGAAATCGGCGGTATTTTAGAGGCCGAAAACCTTTTGCATATAGCCGATTTTTGTCGGGCGGTGCGTCAAACCAAGTCATTCTTTAGCGAGCTTAAGGGCAATTATCCGCAAATGAGCAGCATTGGCCATAGCCTGATGATTTTAAAAAGCGTGGAAAGTGCCGTCGAAAAATCAATTGGTGCCGATGGCCAAATCCTAGATCATGCCAGCGAGCGCTTAGCCCAGCTAAGGCGCAGGATGCGCCAGGCTTCGGAGCGGGTGCGCGAACGTTTGGATAATTTAATTCGCAATCCCAATACCAATCGTTATTTGCAGGATAATATTGTAACCATGCGTGAAGGCCGCTATGTAGTGCCGGTTAAACAAGAATACAGAGCACAGATAGCAGGTGTTGTGCATGATATGAGCAGCTCGGGCGCTACCTTATTTATCGAGCCGATGGCTGTAATGGAGCTAAATAATGAGCTTGCCCAATTAGGCCGTGAAGAACAGGCCGAAATTGCCGCCATTTTGCGAGGATTAAGCCTTTTAATCAATGGCTTTTGCGCCGAAATTAAAGCCAATTTGCAATTTATGGCTCATTTGGATTTTCTTTTAGCAAAAGGCAAGCTTAGCCATGCCATGGACGGCCTAGCTCCTAAAATTGTTAAAGGCGGAGCAATTAGATTAAACCAGGCCAGGCATCCTTTAATCGACCCTAACCTTGTTGTACCAATAGATATAGTTTTAGATAATAAGCAAACAGCCATGATTATCACAGGCCCTAATACCGGTGGTAAAACAGTAAGCCTAAAAACCGTAGGTTTACTTACGGCTATGGCCTTATCCGGCCTGCATATCCCTGTTGACGAAGGCAGCATAATCTCGGTATTTAGCAATATCTTAGCCGATATTGGCGATGAGCAAAGCATAGAACAAAGCTTAAGCACCTTCTCGGCTCATATGGTAAATATTGTGGATATTTTAGATATAGCTGATTATCAAAGCCTGGTTTTGCTGGACGAATTGGGAGCCGGCACCGACCCCACCGAAGGTGCGGCTTTGGCGATGGCAATTTTAGAAAATCTTCAAAAGCGGGGCTTGCGCTTGGTGGCAACCACCCATTATAGCGAGCTAAAGGCCTTTGCCTATAATCATCCCGGTTTTATCAATGCCAGCGTGGAATTTGATGTGGCCACTTTAAGCCCCACCTATCGCCTGTTGATGGGCGTACCCGGCAAAAGTAATGCCTTCGAGATTAGCCGCCGCTTAGGCCTAACCGAGCATATTATCGAAGCAGCCGGCGAATTTTTAAGCACAGAAGATGCCGAGGTAGCTGCTCTTTTATCCAATTTAGAGGATTTAAGGCGCCAAGTTGCCCAAGAAAAAGAAGAGGCCGCCAAGGCTGCGGCCATCGTAACAGTGCGCGAAAAAAAGCTGCATGAAGCTAATCGTCAGGCCGAGGCAGATAAAGTTAAGATTATCGAAAAAGCCCATCAGGATGCCAAAAAAATCCTGGAGGATACCCTTGCTAAAAGTAAAGGTATTTATCAAGATATCGTGGCCAAAGCCAAAACCGAGCAGGAAGCAACGCGAGCCTTTCAGGAGGCTCAGCGCAAGCTAAAAACACTTAAGCAGCAGCTAGAGGACGAATTACCTAAGCCAATTATGGCAGGCAGCGCCCCTAAAAATTTAAGTTTGGGCGATTATGTATATTTACCAAAGCTGCGCCAAAAGGGCAATGTGATTACCCTGCCCTTAAATGGCGAGGTAGGCGTGCAGATTGGCGCAATGAAATTAAAAGTTAAGTTAGACGAGCTGCGCCTAAGCGAGCCCGAGCCGGAAAAGCGACCAACAATGCGCAAAGCGGCCACCGGCAGCAATATTGCCTTTAGCAAAGCCCAAAGTGTGGATATGGAGGTAAATCTGCATGGCATGGATAGCCTAGATGCCCTGGATACGCTGGACAAATATATTGACGATGCCTTTATTGCCGGGATTAAAACGGTGCGGATAAACCATGGCAAGGGCACAGGCGTGCTTAAAAAGGTGGTTAAAGACTATTTGCGTAAGCATCGGCTGGTAAAGAGTTATCGTCAGGGCGATTATCATGAGGGTGGCATTGGGGTTACCATGGCCGAATTGGATCTATAAATTCCTAAACTTAAAGGAAGAGGCGAAAATTATGGATAATGATTATAATAATGGCAATCAGCAGGATGGCAATGAAAATATCCCGTCTCATCTGCAACATTTTTTTGATAAAAAAGGGGAACTAATGCGCGAAGCAAGGAAGATGCGCAGAATATACACTGTTTATCGCCGGGAGCGAGTGGGCTTGATCATCATGGCCTGCATGACGCTTGGTTTGCTGAGCCCGTTGCTAATCATTATGAAGATGCGGTCTAAGCGTGCTAAAGACAGGCTTGATGCTATCAATCAGGAGTTAGAGCAGCTTGGAGTTAGCTATAAAGAAGAATATATGCGTACAGAATCTTATAATTACAGGGATTATCCTACCCCGGGCCCCGGGGATTTGGAGACTAGAGCTTTTGACAGTGGCTGGGATGATGATGCCAGTTATGGCGGTGATTTTGGCGGCTGGGACAGTTATAGCGGTTATGAAGGCGGCGACTATGATGGTGGCGGTTATGACGGCGGCGGCTATGATGGCGGTGGCTATGACGGCGGCGGCGATGGCGGCGACGGCGGCGGCGACTAAAAAAGTAAAAGGTTTTTTGGTTCTTTTTTCCTCAAAAAAAGAACGCATTTTAAATCTTTACAATATAAAAGCGCAGCAAGCAAAACAAAAAGGATTAGTGCAAATAATGTTCTTATTTGCACTAATCCTTTTTGTTTAAGTATGAGTTGCTATATTTTAT
>CAYJBP010000008.1:0-39054 GCA_964368605.1 uncultured Peptococcaceae bacterium
CCTCTTTTGGGGTTTTCTCAATATATGTTTGCTTGCTTTAGCAAAAGATTCGCTTTCTTAAGCAAAAGTTTTGCTTGATAGTTAGCTTTGCGTAGAGCACTTCATTTTTATTTGCGCAGCAAATAAAAATAGCAGCTTCTTTCAATTTTATCAATTCGATTATTCGTTTTGCAGTTGACTTATGCTCCTATCTAGCCTGCATTTCCTTTTATTTGATAATTGAAAGAAAAAGATTAAAACCTTTACCTTTTTGTAAAAAGGTAAAACCAAAAACTTTTAACTTTTTATATAGTTTAGCAAAATTTCTTGCAGCTCTTCGCGCCCTTCATGGCTTACTGCCGAAAAAGCCGTTATTTGATCTTTGCTGATATTCAAATCTTTGGCAATTGCATTAATATTCTTTACACGCTCATTTTTGCTGATTTTATCAAGCTTATTGGCTATTACTCGCACTTTAAAACCGGCTTCTACCAGCGCATTATTCATAGTGATATCCAATTGGCTTACCTTATGTCTAATATCCACCAATTGCCAGCAATATAGGCGATCTTGATGACTGCTTAAAAAGGTTTCCATCCTATTTAGCCACAGTTCACGCTCGGTTTTGGCTACCTTGGCATAGCCATAGCCCGGCAAGTCGACAAAGAAAAAGGGAATTGCTTGCTTTTCCTCATCTAAGGCTTCGATATAATAAAAGTTTAATAAACGAGTTTTACCCGGCGCAGACGAGGTTCTGGCCAAGTTTTTACGATAAATTAAGCTATTAATCAGCGAAGATTTACCGGCATTAGAGCGGCCGATTAAAGCAATTTCCGGCAAAATCTCGGTAGGATATTGATCCGGCTTAACGGCCGAGGTTTTTAATTCCGACTTTCTGATTTTTAGCATAATACCAGCTCCAATACTTGTTCCATATCCTCTACCAGATGGAATATCATTTTATCTTTAATATTGGGCGGCAATTCCTCTAAATCTTTGCCATTTTCGATAGGCAGGATAATTTCCTTAATCCCCAAACGATAGGCAGCCAGCAGTTTTTCCTTGATGCCGCCTACGGCCAATACATGGCCACGCAGGGTAATTTCGCCGGTCATGGCTATATCATTGCGCAGCTTACGGCCGCTTAATTGCGAGGCTACCGCCGCCGCCATGGTTATCCCTGCCGAGGGGCCGTCTTTAGGCGTTGCGCCTTCCGGCAAGTGTATATGTAAATCGGTATTTTTTAATACATCTAAATCAATTTTTAGCTTATCAGCAATCGAACCGATAAAAGTTAGCCCGGCACGGGCGCTTTCTTTCATAATATCGCCTAATTGGCCGGTAATTGCTATTTTGCCATTGCCGGGCAAGGTTTGCACCTCGATGGCCAAAATCTCGCCACCTACCCTGGTCCAGGCCAAGCCTATTGCTACACCTACCTGCGATTTTTTGCTTAATTTAGGACGGCTATAACGAGCAACACCTAAATAATCAGCTATATTTTGATCATTAATTTGACTTGGCAATTCTTGGCCGGCCACCACTTCTTTAGCTAATTTGCGGCATAATTTGGCAATTTTACGCTCCAAATCACGCACCCCGGCCTCCCTAGTATAATGGCGTACCAAAGAGCGATAGCCACTATCTACTATCTTTAACTGGGATTTGGTTAAACCATGCTCTTTGATTTGCTTAGCAAGCAAATGCTTTTTAGCAATTTTAATCTTTTCCTCTTCGGTATAGCTGGCCACCTCGATAATCTCCATCCTGTCCTGCAAGGGGCGCGGAATGGTTTCGGTGGTATTGGCCGTGGTAATAAACATTACCTGCGATAAATCCAAGGGTATTTCTAAAAAGTGATCGACAAAAGTATTGTTTTGCTCGGGATCTAAAGCTTCTAATAAAGCACTGGTTGGATCGCCCCGAAAATCATTGGCTAATTTATCGATTTCGTCCAAGAGGAAAAGCGGATTTTTTACCCCGGCTTTGCGCATATTTTGCACCAAACGGCCGGGCATAGCGCCCACATAGGTGCGGCGATGACCTCTAATTTCGGCCTCATCACGCACGCCGCCTAGGCTCATGCGGGCAAATTTACGATTAAGGGCATCGGCTATCGAGCGTGCCAAAGAGGTTTTACCAACCCCGGGTGGCCCTACCAAACAAATAATCGGCCCTTTTAAATTGCCGGTTAACTGGCAGGTAGCTAAATATTCCAAAATACGCTCTTTGGGTTTTTCCAGGCCATAATGGTCGGCATCCAAAACTTTTTGAGCCTTTAAAATATCCTTGGTTTCCACCGTTTCGGCTTCCCAGGGGGTTTCGATCAACCAATCGATATAATTATGTACCACCGATGCTTCGGCCATCATCGAAGGCATCTTTAGCAGGCGATCTAATTCTTTATTGATTTTTTCATTAACATAGTCGGGCAAATTTTTGGCCTCGGCTCTTAGGCGCAATTCATTAACCTCGGCACCTCTTTCATCCTTTTCGCCCAGCTCCTGCTGGATGGCCTTTAATTGCTCGCGCAAATAATAATCCTTTTGCGCCTGCTCCATTTGCTTGCGTACCCGATGGGCAATATCCTGCTCCAGCTTGATAATTTCCATTTCACGGTATAAAAATGTCATCAATAATTCCATGCGCTTATCGATGCAAAGTTCGGCCAATAATTGCTGCTTTTCGGCATAGTCTATTTGCAATTGGGCGGCAATTAAATCGGCAAAACGCTCGGGGTCTTCCACATCGATAACCCCTGCCAACGCCTCTTGCGGCACTTTGCGGCTGGCTTTAGCATATTCCTCAAAGCAGGCGGTTAAAGAACGCATCAAGGCCATCAGCCCAATTTCGGCAACATTTAAGTATTCTTCGCTATGTTCAATTTCTGCCATATAGCAGGGCTGATCTTCAACATAATCGACAATTTTGGCTCGCCATAACCCCTCTACCAAAAGGCGCACCGTGCCGCCGGGCAATTTAAGCAATTGCCTAATCTGCACTACTGTGCCCAGTTGATAAATATCTTCCGGCTTGGGATCGTCGATTAAAGATTCTTTTTGCATGGCCAAAAACAGCAGACGCTCTTCGGTAAGCATGGCTTTATCGATAGCATTTATCGAGCGATCGCGCCCCACATCCAAATGGGTTATCATATACGGAAAGACCAGCATACCACGCAAAGGCATCAGCGGCAATACTTGAGTATTGCTTTCTATATCCCGAATATCATTTTCAAAACTGTTTTCGGGCATAATTTGATTTTTATTTTTTTGCATTTATTTACCTCTTTGTTTTAAGCTTATTTTTTGTACAAGCCCAATAATTATAGCATAAATATTAACTAAAGAAAAGCCTTTAAGCAAACCAATTAAAGGTAATTATTTGATTATATGCAGTAAGGCTAAAAATGTTCTAAGTAAGCCCCAAAGGGGCTTTTATAATTGATCATAATCTACCCAGGCACGAGCTTCTTCGGCTGCCCAATCATGCTCGATATCATCTTTGCTTAAAAGCAAAGATTTTGTCATCTGCTCGGCTGCCAAGGTAGAGTAAGCTGCCGGCAAAGCCGCCTTATGCAGGGATTGATATGGCTTAGGCAAGCTTTTATTTTTATTTTTATCGGTATTTTTGCTCATCTGCATCTCCTTTAAGCATAAGTTTTGTATGCTTAGGATTTGCAGATTTTTTTTAATTATTTATTTTTGTTTTAGCATAATTTGGTTTTAGGCAAGCTCTGCCGCAGCCTGGGCATCCAAGCGACGATTACGTAAAGTTAGGCCCAAATCCACACCAATCATCGAAAAGTTAAGCATATAGAGGAAAAAGCCAATATCCATGCCTTCTGTATAATTAAAAATCATACCCATAATATAACCCAACTCTAAAAAGCATAAAAACAAAACACTTTTACCCTTAGCACTGCGGGCACGATAGGATTTGATAATGCTTAAAGGCCAAGAAGCACCAAAACAGATTAGCATAATTGTTTCAAAAATATTCATTTTATTCTCCTAATTATTATTTCTATTCCAAAACCGACTTTAATTTAGCTAAAGCATCATCTAAAGCCAAAGCCCGATGGCTAATTTTATTTTTAATGCCATCGCCCAACTCGGCTACCGTACACTGATAATCATCCAAATATAGCAAAGGATCATAGCCAAAGCCACCGCTACCTTGTAATTTATCCAAAAGCTTACCATGAAACTTAGCAGAGGCCTCCAAATAATGGCCGGCCGGCCAGGCAATAATTATTGCACAATAAAAATAGGCATTGCGATTTTTTTGATTTGCCATATCGGCCAGCAATTTGCGATTATTAGCCGCATCATCCTGATTAACACCTGCATAGCGTGCCGAGTATATGCCCGGTGCCCCATTTAAGGCCTCCACACAAAGGCCGCTATCATCGGCCAAAGTTATGCAACCGCTCATTTCGGCGGCAGCCAAGGCCTTAATCAAAGCATTATCTTTAAAGCTTAAGCCATCCTCGGGCGGCGCTTGATATTTAGGATAGGCATCTAAACCAACAATATCCAAATCCTCGATGCCTATAGCCGCAATTTTATCTTTAATTTCGGCTATTTTATGCTTATTTTGGCTGGCAATTAATAAAGTAGTCAATTAATTATACCTCCATAAAATAATCGATAATACCCAGGCTAATGCCATAGGCGGCATCATAGCGGAATTGATCGGTAAGCAAAAGCGCATAATCGCCGGGATTGGTAATAAAGGCGGTTTCGACCAAAACAGCAGGCATAGTGCTATGGCGTAAAATGGTAAAATTGGCCTCCCTAATGCCATAATCTACCAGGCCACCTTCGGCTAATAGATTGCGCTGAATAGTTTCGGCTAATAAAAGCCGCTTTTCCCGATCATAATTATCATCGTTTTCCGGGGCATAAAGCCAGGTAGAACTGCCACTAGCTGCCGAAGATGTTGCCGCATTTACATGTACACTAACCAAAATATCGGCTTGATCGGCAGCCGCTTGGGCTGCTCTTTCGGCCAAAGTGGTATAGGCCTCCTCGCCACGGGATAATAGCACTGTAGCGCCACGATCACCCAAAATTTGCTGAATATAAAGCGCCATATCATAAACAATATCTTTTTCGTACAAATCGCCAACGGTAGCGCCTGGGTCGAGGCCACCATCTTCATAAGAGCCATGGCCGGGATCAATCACAATTATTTTGCCGATTAAAGGGCTAAGGCCGATACTAAGCTCTAAAGCGGTTTTATTCTCATTGGCATCCAAACGATAATATAGCGGTTGATCTGCGCTTATTATCAAATTATTATTAAAATCGCCACCAAGGCTAAAACTAAAATCATTGGCCGTGGGCAGCTCGCCCTTAATCTCCATATCGGTGCTGATTTCCAAAGAATTGCTGCTATAATCAAATTGATAATTAATTAAAGTATTGCCATCCAATTCCAGGTAAAAGCCATAATCTTCTTCGGTAAAATCCAAATCGATTTCGCCCTGGGCAGTTGTGCCCTTAAAACTAAACTCCAATTGGCGGCTAGTATCGGTGGCTATGCTTTGGCCATTATCGAATAAAAGATAAGCACCATGCACAAAGCCCCTACCTAAAGGAGTATCAACCTCATACCAATCATCATGGGCTTGCCGCACATAAAGGCGCATATCACGCTCTAAAACACCAAGCAATTCACCATCGGGGGCATCCCTAAAATTAAGCGTATCATTATTAACAATAGCGGTAGCAAAAATATTACCCTCGGCCGGCAACGGGGTTTGATAATTGGCCATCACCAGCCATTTGGCCACATAAGCCACCTGATTTTGATAATTAACCTGATACCAATACTCGGTTTCGCCACTAACATCAAGTACCTGGCTGCCACTAAAACTGCCGATTAAAGCTGCATCAATGCTGGCTTCGGCTCGAATATTAACGGCCGACGACAAAGGCCGCACCGTGGCCGGCAGGGTTTGATTGGTGGTTTTATCCATATAATCGGCCGAAATATAACCGTAAATACCACCCGGCAAGCGGATATGATACCAGTTATCCACCAGGTTAAGGATATTATAAGTATCGCCACCACTGGCGCTATCGATAATATCATATGTTGTAGCAGGGCCGCTGCGAATATTAACAGCATCCCCACTAACTGTACCGATGGTATCGGCTAAAGCTGAACTACTAAAGGCTAAAATCATGCTTAAAATCAAAATTAATCCTAATATATTTTTTGCCATTTAAAAAAACCTTTCTAATTTAATGCTTAATCATAAGAATTTCGGCAAAATTAGTGTTTTTCCTGCATTATGCGGCCCCTTTAGAGGCTAATCTTAGGCTGATCATAAAAAAAAGACCACTTTATCATCCAAAATAAAGTGGTACTATAATCTATAGTTTATGGCAGGAACGCTTAATGGCAAGTTAAGCAGCCTGCCATCAGGCATTTCTAAGTATTTTATCCATGCTTTTGCCTTTGGCTAATTCATCAACTAATTTATCAAGATATCTAATCTCTTTAATCAGCGGATCACTGATTTCACTAATTTTCACACCACAAACCGATCCCGTAATCAGGCAGCGGTTTGGATTAGGCGCAGGTGCAGCCTTAAAAAATCCCTCCATATCTACATCGGTTGCAATTTGCAGTTGCAATTCATCCATGCTATAGCCGGTTAGCCAGCAAATTATTTGATCAACTTCCTGAGCAGTACGCCCCTTACGCTCGGCTTTTGCTGTATATAAGGGGTAAATATCTTTTAATTTCATTTTAAGCGCTCTATTTTCAGTCATAACAATCCTCCTAATTTAACTTTGGGCAGATAGGCTATTTTAATTATAAATTAGGACTAAGACTCTGTCAAGCTTGTTAGTTATTGCCTCGCGCCATGCCAATAAGCGCGCCGATGCTGCCGGAAATAAAATCCCGATAAAGAGTCATTGTATTGCTAACATATTCGCCGGATGCGATAAAGGCCGCAAAATTACGAACAAGCATCATTGTTAGCAGGCAAAACACAATCAGGGCAGCTAGGATAAAAACCCTAAAATTATTAAAAATTTTCTTTTCCTGCTGCTCACCGACTATATTATTTGTTAGTTCTTTATCTTTATGTGATGCTATTGCTTCTTTTTCCTGCAAAATTGCCTGCCCAGGCCGCCCTTTTTTAGATTCCGGTAAAGCTGTGCTGATAAAAAAACCAAAAATCGAACTTAATGTGGTTCTAAATATAATATCTATTTGATTAAGCCCCTCACTATAGCCAATATCCCAAAAAACCGGGGCGGAAGTTTGCAATAGCAATAAAATAAAAATAAAACCCAGGCTTAAATAAGCCAAATTCTGAGTCCTTAACTTGGCCAAAAAATGGCTCGAAAAAATCTTAAATTTTAGCATGAGTCAACTCCTAAAATATGTTCTACAATCTATAGTTTATGTTTCATTATATCAAAAAGGGACCATGGCCTAAGCCATAGCCCCTTTTAAATAAAACTCGCTTATACCGGATCTACGGCGGGGACAACCGGCTCTTGCTCGCTTTCAAATACCATTTGGGCAAGCTCCACTGTGTCTTCCATCTTCATACCAATCAGCATTTGATTTTTGATTACATCACGCAACATTTTTTTAGCATTACTATTTACCTTGATGATATCATCTAAGCTGGCGGCTTCGGTTGCGGTTTCTAGGGTGCCTAAGGCAAACTGAATTTTCTCGGCCTCGGCATTTAAAATATGGGCTAAGCTTAGCTCTTCCATACCGATAGACGATAAAATAATATTAATCGAATCATCACGGCTGATACTGATGGAAGGATCGATACTGGGGATAGTTGGCATTGACATAATTGTTTCCTCCTAAAAATGTTTTATGGGGTGTTCCCTCTATATACTATGCTCTTTTTCCGCAAATAGTGCTATGCTCTGATAAATTCTTTTAATGTCGGCACATTTTGATAAAACAAATCATAGCTTATTGCAAATTCTTCATAAATAGAACGGGCTTTTTGCTCTAAGGTGGCCTCTTGCTCCAATAATGCATTACGTTTTTGATTTAATTGCTGACCCAAGTTAATCATTTGTGGTTTTTTGCCACCCCAATCGGGCGATAATTTATACTTAGCAGCCATTTCATTAACAATATTTGTATATTTTACAATTTCGGCACTTAAATTATCCTCGGCGGCAAGTAGCTGACTAATTTGCTCATCAAATTGCACATAGCCATTGCAAACATTAAATAAACTCCGATATAATTGCTCAAAATCGCTAACCAAATCAAAATCAGGTTTAAGATTCCTGATTTTGCAAATCAAATCATATTTAGCCTGCATTTGTGCAAAATCATCCTTAAATTGCTCTAATTTCTTAAAATTTGGGCGCTTATCATTAGCTTCTAGGCTAGCCATTTCTTTAATTAAGATGCTTGGGGCATTATCAATCTTGGCATTTTGCTCAAATAAATCATCCTTAATCAGTGAGGGGCTGCTGCTTGCAGCAGGCAATTCGTTTAAACCTGAACTATCATTAACCTTTTGTTTGGCAAAAATTCTGGAAAAAATATTCATATTTTCACCTCAAGCTTTTTATTATTAGGATATGAAAAATTTTTTTAAGTGTTACATCACCATTAAACTACATATAATATTATGTAAAGCGGCCAAGAAAGGAGAATAAGCGATGGGCATGCCTCAATTTCCTGATCGAAAAAGCTACCCTAATACTACAGAAATTGTTTTAGAATTATTGGAATCTGTGGCGGTAGAAGAGCTGGCCTTAGCGCATATTTTAAATGCCGAAGGCGAAAAAATGCAGGAAGTAATCAAAAAATTTGCCGATGACAATCTTTGTTCCACAAGCCTAAACAAGCTATCTAAAAGCACCCAAAGCCTGCTAAACAGCATTATTATTAAAGAGTGGATTTTATTTAATAAGGTAAATTCCGCTTTAGAAATTTATCAAACCATTAACACAAGCAGCGATACCGACAATTGTTGTAATTGCCATAAAAAATGCAAAAAATAAAGAAAGAGGAAAATTATGTTAATCACTAAAGTAGACAAAATAAGCGGTAATTTTGAGCAGGAATTTAATTATAACCTAAACCTTGCCTTTAATGATATACTCGGTGAAATAAATTCCGCAGAATTACGTATAGAAATCCCCAGCTATTTAGACATAAAACTCGGTAATTATCAAAAACCGGTACAATCAGTTAGCGAAAATGAATTGCCAAATGGCCGTCAAATCATTTTTCAATTTGGAGCTATTGAAGATTTAGGTTTGGCTTTACGCTTAGATTTTAGCCTTAAATTTAATCTTGCGGCCACTAATGAGGCTAGTTTTATGGCCAAGCCGCAGCTTTGGATAAATGGCCAGCTAGCTCAAACAGATGAGGCCGACACCATTATTTTAAAATTAAATGCTCAATTTGAATTAAGCCGTCAATTACTATTGCCAGCCAATTCAGCCGCACCGGGCGGCGAGGTTTATTTTAAGATAATGCTCGAAAACATAGGTGATTTAGGCGCAAAACTAGAGCAGCTGCAAATTATCTGCCCCCAAGTTGATGGCCTAATTATTGATGAAAGTTTTGCGATTATCGGCTATGATAAATCGACTAAATTTGCCGATAAAACTGCCGATGGCCAAACTGCATTGATTGAAAACAATGCTGTAATTTTGAATATCAGCAGCTATAGTGGCCAGAAATACGAATTTATCTATAAAGCTAAATTAGACGCTAATTTAAGTACAGGCAGCCAAATTGCTTTAATAACCTACTACAGCCTAAACAGCGTAATTAGCCAAACTATCAGCGATAATCTGCTATTAAGTACGCCTAAAGCCCAGGCTGCACTTAGCTTATATGGCCCTGATTATAGCTTGCCCGAGCAATATATTTGCTATCAGTTTAATATCGAAAATAATGGTAATCAAGTTTTAAAAAACACTGTTTTAAGCATGCAATTGCCTGCTCAAGTTGATTTTTACCAATTTAGCAGCGGTACATTTTGGCTGGGAGCTTTACAGCAAACTATTAGTTTAAGCTATCAAATCGAATGCGAAACAAAAAGCGGTAAAGTAATAAATCTTGGCACTTTTAATACAGATACAAATCAGACTATTAATTTAAGAGATTATCTTGGCTTAACCGATACCCCACTGTATTTACGCTGGCAATTTGCCGAATTTATAATTGGCTTAAAGCAGCGTAACAGTCCCCGATTTTTAGGCATAGTGCGTCCGGAAATTGCTCTGGAGGCCATTTTGCTGGCCAATTTTGATTGCATATATAGCCAAAATGAGCAAGATATAACTTTAAGCAGCAGCTATGCCACAATTATAGCCAATACCTGCGTACTAATACCCGGGCTTAGTTGGACAGGTAATAATAGCGATTTAAGACCGGGCGACAAGATTGAGATTAAGCTTAATATCTCTTGTCGTCGTTCGCGCTTAAACAACCCTGTTGTCGCTTGTTTTTTGCCTGCGGAATTAAGTATTATTGACGACATAACCTATACATATAGCGACATTTTTAATCAAATAGAACCATTTAATCCGCCCCCGATTATAATCGAGGAGTTTAGTCCGGGCATAAACCTGATAAAATTTGAATATAGCGGCGAAAGCAGTTTTGAGTTTAGGCAATTGGCCAAGATTGAAATTAGCTTTATGGCCGAAGTAAAAGCAAATGCCTACGGCCCAATAGAGGCATTTTGCTTGTTAAACTGCCAAAATGCCCTGGCGGTTCCGAATAATAATACCATATATAAGGATAGCCTAGGAATCAGCAATTTAGAAAATATCGGCCAAAATTATGCTCAAAGCGGTATCCTTAAGCGTACTATTCAGTTTTTTGCAGCAGTTAGCGCTAATCAAAAGATAAAGGGCAGCTTAGATGATATTTATACCGAATATCCTCAGCTGGCTAACACTTATCAGGGTGGTAAAATGCAATATTTAATTAGTCTGGAAAATAGCGGCAATGCCGACTTAAATTCTATCGAAATAGTTGACATTTTGCCACATATTAATGATTATGGGGTTATTCAAGTTAATCAAAAGCGCAATAGCCAATTTAGCATTTATGCAATCAGCGAAATTTATGCGCGTATTTTACCGCAAAATAATTCGACAGGGCTTGAAATAGCCTATTCTGATAGCATAAATCCTCTACGTTTTGGTGCTAGCTTTAATACAATTGGCAGTGATGATAATTGGCAAACAGAATTACCCGATGATTTAACCAAATTGCGATCTTTTAAGATTAGCAGCCAAGATTTAATCCTAAAACCCGGCCAAAAGCTGGAGATTTACATAAATGCCCTAGCCCCGGTTGGCGTAAAGCCCAATCAGGTAGCCTGGAACAGCTTTGCAGCCAATATTGGCTATTTGGATCTTGAGGGGCAAAGCCAACAACTTTTGGCCATCGAGCCTGAAAAAACAGGTGTAAAGATCCAAGAAATTCCCGACACTAAAGTGGCCATTGGCGGCCAAGTTTGGTTCGATGAAAACAGCAATGGCCTATTCGACAGCAATGAACCTTTGCTTAATGATATCGGCATTGCTCTTTTGGATGAAGAGTTGGCGATTATCGATGCGGTTTTTTCGGCTCCCAATGCCAATGGCTTACCCGGCCAATTTTTATTTAGTAACCTAGAGCCTCGCCTTTATTATTTGCGCTTTTTTATTGATGATAATTTACATCAATTTAGCAGTTTTAATAATAGTTTCTTGGGTAATAAGGTTAAAGATTCTCGCGGTTTAACAGGTATTTTAGATTTGCGCAATGGCAATTCTTTTACCGATATCAATGCCGGCTTAATTGCTGTTGATGCTATTACTATTGCTAATTTGCTTAAAATTAATCGCAATGCTCGCCAGATGGTGCGCGATGTTATTAAAAATCAAATGCTGCTAGTAATGAAGGAAGAGGATGTTTTAGAATTGATTATGATGGAACAGGATGCCTTAAAACGGCGTTAGATAAAATCAGAGGGCTGTCGCTTTTGCGGCAGCCCTCTGATTTTATTTCAATTTGCTTAAAGGATTTAAGATCTATTCTTTTTTTGAAAAAAAAGAATCAAAAAAACTTTTAAGTTTTTGGCCAGAATTGATTAATAGCTTTAGAAACAAAAGTCTCTTTCGCCTTGTTTGATTTGTTCAATATTTTTTTCGGCAATAGTACGAATCTTTTCCTTGGGTACTCTTTTAATCTCGCTATTAATTAAATCCGTGCCTATCTGCTTACAGGCCGGCGTGGCATAATCCTCCAGGTATTCTTGCAAAGTCATTAGGGCATTAGGGTGGCAGCAGTTGAGGATTTGCCCGTTTTTACATAGCATCATAAAACGGTCACCGGTGCGCCCTTGCCTATAACATGCGGTGCAGAAGCTGGGAATATGATCCAGCTCGATTAGCCATTTTACAATTTCGTCTAGGGTGCGCTGGTCGCTAATATCAAATTGCGCCGTATTATCTTCGGCCAACTCGGCATTAGAATAGCCGCCAACTGTGGTTTTAGAACCGCCGCTAATTTGCGATATCCCTAGGCGCAATAGCTTGGCTCGGCAAGCAGCACTTTCCCTGGTAGAAATAATCATCCCTGTATAAGGCACACTTAAGCGGATAATTGCTACAATCTTAGCAAAAGTGTCATCATCAATACTATTGCTAAAGCTGCCCGGATCAATATCATCTGCCGGGCAAATCCTCGGCACACTAATCGTATGCGGCCCCACACCATAAGTTGCTTCCAAATGCTCACCATGCATCAAAAGCCCTGCTAACTCGTAACGGTATAGCTCTAAGCCAAATAAAACACCAATCCCCACATCATCAATGCCGCCTTGCATGGCTCTGTCCATTGCCTCCGTATGATAATCATAATTATGCTTTGGGCCGCTGGGATGCAGCTTTAAATAGCTCTCTTTATGATAAGTTTCCTGAAAAAGAATATAGGTGCCAATTTCGGCCTCTTGTAGCTTACGATAATTTTCTACCGTTGTAGCTGCGATATTAACATTTACTCTGCGAATTTGCCCATTTTTATGCTTGATGCTATAAATGGTTTTGATGCTTTCCAAAACATAGTCAATCGAACATAGCTCGGGATGCTCGCCTGTTTCAATAGCCAGACGTTTATGACCCATATCTTGCAGGGCGATAACCTCGGCTTTTATTTCCTCTTGGGTTAGCTTTTTGCGGCTAATTTGCTTATTTTGCATATGATAAGGGCAATAAACGCAGCCATTTATGCAATAATTCGATAGATAAAGCGGCGCAAAAAGAACAATTCTATTACCGTAAAACTCCTGCTTAATCTGCTCGGCCAATTCAAAAATCCGCTGCTGATATTTTTCAGAGTCGGCCTCTAGCAAAACCAAAGCCTCGCGATGAGTTAGCCCTTCTTTGCGCGCCGCCTTGGCCAAAAGCTGTTCTATCAAATCATGATTATCTTTATTTTGCTCGGCATAAGCCAAGGTATCCAAAATTTCTTGATGATTGATAAATTCTTCCGCCTTTGTAGATTTTGGGTTATAGATGGGGCTTTTGATTTGTTCAGTCATATTAATTCTCCTTTGGATAATTATAGTCGCCGCGTTGATTAACTACTTGATAGCCGATAGCAGCCATTTTAGCCTTAATAATATCACTTTCCTCTGCCGATGTTGCATTTTTATTATCATAAAGCAAATAATGCTTACGTTGATCAGCCGGGGTTAAATTAGGCATAATCACATTAGCACCGGCCTTAATACCCAGCTCCCAACCATTATTATCTACTGTACCTAAAGCGGTTGTGGCCGGTAATAATACCCTGGGCAATAATAATCTAACCAGGCTTAGGCAAAAAATTGTCTGTTCGGCGCTGCCGCCTTTAGCCTTAGCCAATGGGGTTTGATGATGCGGCAAAAAGGGGCCGATACCCACCATTTGCGGCTTAAATTTGCTTAAAAACATAAAATCTTGAGCTAAAGTTTCGATAGTTTGTCCCGGCGAGCCAACCATAAAGCCACAACCAACCTGAAAGCCGATTTGTTTAAGGTTTTGCAAACAACTTAGGCGATTCTTAAGATTAAGATTGGCCGGATGCAAACTTTGATAATGATCGCTATCTGCGGTTTCATGACGCAAAAGATAACGATCGGCGCCGGCTTCAAAATAGGCTTGATAGCTTTGAGCAGGCTTTTCGCCCAAAGATAATGTTAAGGCACAATCGGGAAAATTATTTTTAATCGCCCGAATAATTTCCACCATCAGGGCATCATTATAATAATTATCTTCGCCGCCTTGCAAAACAAATGTCCTTAGCCCCAGCTGATAGCCTCTATTGCAGCAAGCCAAAATTGTATCTTTATCCAAACGATAGCGCTTAACCTGCCGATTGCTTAGCCTAATACCACAATAATAACAATCATTATGGCAATAATTGCTAATTTCGATTAGCCCCCGCAGATAAATATGATTATCATAATAGCGATGCCGAACTTGCAAAGCCCTATCAAATAAAGCCGACTTATCAATACTTTTTTCTGCTGCTAATAATTGCTGCCATTCATTAAGGCTTAAATATTGGTTAGCAGCTAATTTTTCAATTAATTGCTCGGGATTTTGTGCCATATTATCACACCTTCTGATTTTTGGAATACATAGCCTTTGCACTAACCTTATCGATCATGCCCAGCCTACCTGCTAAAGAGCTGGTAATATCCTCCGGGGCATCCATTATAATATTGATAATATTGATATTACGATTAGGATAGGGCAAACCCATGCGCCCAATAATATATTCACTAAATTGATGTAACAAATCATTAACTTGTTTGATACAGTTGCTATCTTCAATTATAATGCCGATAATGGCTATTCTGCTATTCATAGTATCACCCTTTTTTATTTGTTGCCAAAAGAAAAGGAGCATTTCTTAAAAGAATGCTCCACAAAAAAACGGATTAAGTATTAATCCCTTGATGGCAGCTATTCCTTCACTTCAGATAAATTCTTGATGTTGGATTACTGATTGATTAAGTTTAACATCCGGGCGAACCCCAATGATTCAACATCTTTATTATAACATAGACATTTAAAAAAAGCAATAGACTTACAAAAAAATATTTTTGTAAGTCTACATTAACTACTATTATATTAAAGCAAAGCTAAACAGCTATATACTAATCTTCAAAAATATCGCCATCGCATTGCAGCTGTTCCAAAATACGATAATTAGTCAAGTCTGAAAAGAGCGGGGTTATCGAGATATAGCCGCGATTAAAAACCTCCACATCACTATTGCCATCGCCTTTGGTATCGATTACATCGCCGCCCAGCCAATAATAGTTTGCGCCTTTTTCCGGCACGGGGCTAAATACATTCTCGTACCAGCGCCAACCCAAAGTAGCATAGGTTTGCCCCAAGATATCATCAGGCTTTAGGCCGGGCACATTGATATTAAGCAGCGTTTTAGGCAAAAAATTCTTTTTTTGCCACCTTAGGCAACTAGCTGCCGCAAATTCGGCGGCCGTTTGATAATTTTGACCATTGCGCATTACCGAAACCGCCATAGAAGGATAGCCATATAGCAGACCTTCCATCGCTGCCGATACCGTGCCCGAATAAATTACATCGGTGCCTAAATTAGGCCCATGATTAATGCCCGATACCACCATATCCAAATCATTTTTCATTAATTCTTCGATGCCGATTTTTACACAATCGGCAGGAAACCCATGCACCTTCCAGGCTTTTACCGCAAAGGGCAATTGATATTCTTCTATTTGCAAAGGCTTGCGAATGGTAAGGCCATGGCCGGTACCGCTTTGCTCGGCGGCCGGTGCGGCCACAAAAACATCGGCTATTTTGGCCAACTCCTCGCCGATTATCCTTAATCCTTCAGCATGAATGCCATCATCATTGGCTAATAATATGCGCATGTTTTCTCCTTAGGCAATGGCCTATTTAATCAAGCCAAAGCGATCAAATGGCCAGTAACGAAGCACTACCTCGCCTTTAATATCATCTTCGTCGATAAATGGATCAGTCCAAATATGGCTATCATTGCTGCGATTACGATTATCACCCAGCATAAAATAACTGTTTTCCGGCACCTCGGTAGGGCCATATTCATAAAGCGGCGCTTCGGCTATATATGACTCGTTAAGTGGTATGCCATTGATATAAACCAAACCTTCCCTAACCTCAATAGTATCGCCAGGCAGGCCTATTACCCGCTTGAGCAGGTCGCTATCATCGGGCATTTCATCGGGGCTGGCAAAAACTACTACATCGCCTCTTTGCGGCTCGTCGAAATAATAGGCAAATTTAACCAAAATTACCCGATCATTGCCGGTAATAGTGGGATACATCGATTCTGTTGGCACTAGGCGGCTATCTACCACAAAGGTACGCAGCAAAACGGCAATTAAAACGGCCGAAACGACCACACTTAGTACATCCCTTACAAAGTACTTAAAGCCCTGCTTTTTTTCCTTCTCTTTGACGATTAGCTGCTTTTCGCGCTGGGAAGCAGGCTTGGCCTTGGTCGATTTTTCGTCTGCCTTGGCAGCCGTTTCGGCGCCTGATTGCTCGGTAGATTCGGCGGCTAAATCCAAGTCGGGCATCGACTTGGCCAAGGCTGCCGCAAAGGTAGCGGCCGATTCGGCCTTAACAGCCTCTTGCTCGGGGGTTAGGGCAATTTCTTCTTCGATATCAGGCTCTACCACCTGCGCACCTGCTGCTTCAGGCTCGATATTTTGGCTAATTTCGGCAGCATTATCTTGCTCTAAAGGCACACTTTCTGCTTCAACTTCAGTTACAGCCTCCGCTGCGGTTGCGCTTTCGGCCATTGCTTCAGCTTCAACTTCTGCTGCGGCTGCGCTTTCGTTTAGCGGCTCAGCCGAGGCTTGTTCTGTATTTTCGGTAGCCATTTCGGGCAATTTTTCATTTGCCTTATTTTCCTTACCCAGACCGAAATTTGTTGTTTTTATTTTATTTTTCATATATTGCCCCTTATCTTAATATTAGCGACATAGCCTCATTGCGGGTGGCCACACGGCCAAAAATGCCTCTTACGGCTGATGTTACGGTAACGCTGCCCGGTTTTTTTACACCACGCATGCTCATGCATAAATGCTCGGCCTCTAAAACAACCATTACCCCCTGCGGATTTAGGGTGGTCATCATGGCATCACAAATTTGGGTGGTTAAACGCTCTTGTAATTGCAAGCGTGCAGAATACCCCTCCACTACCCTAGCAATTTTGGAAAGGCCTGTTATCCGCCCATCTTGTGGTATATAAGCCACATGAGCTTTTCCAATAAAGGGCATTAGATGATGCTCGCACATCGAATAAAACGGGATATCCTTGACAATAACCATTTCGCCATGCTCGTCCTCGGCAAATTGGGTTAGCAAATGATCTTTAGGCTCAAAAAAGTTACCTTTAAAGATTTCTTCATACATATCGGCCACCCGAGCAGGGGTTTTTATTAAGCCCTCCCGTTTAGTATCCTCGCCGATGGCTTCTAAAATCATGGTAATGGCTTGCTCTATCTTAGCTTTATCAATTTGTTTATGATTATCCATCTTTCCTCCTAAAATTAGAGCTAAAAATCCTCTAAATATCATTATATTATTTTTCGGAAAAGCAGTCAAGGATAATTGACGATTATTTTATAAAAATTTTATATTTAGCCCCAAAAAAGGCTATAGGCTTTTTGCCCCAACCATAGGGCAATTAAGCCTAAACCCAGACTAAGCACGATATAGCCGCCTGCCAAAAGTTTACTGCCGGCGGCTAATTGCCAAATATCTAAGCCAAAAGTAGAAAATGTTGTAAAACCGCCGCAAAGCCCGATTTGGAGCATTGCCAAAATATCTTTATTAAAGGCGGTTTCCGCTTGTCCTAATTTATAGAGGATACCAATTAAAAAACACCCTAAAATATTGGCCACCAGAGTTGGCATTGGCCAGGAAAAAATTGGAACAAGGCTTAATAAATAGCGCAAAAGAGCGCCTAAAAAGCCTCCTACACCTATTAGTACGCATTTAATAATCATTATTATCTTCCTTATTTTATTGGCATAAAAGGTATATGTTTACAATAATAAATAATAGCAAATAGGCATAATAGGCCTAAACAAGCATATATATCAATATAGCCAAAAATGGGGGGTTTATTATGCTTAATAATCAGCAAATAACTAAGCTAAACTGGCAAGGCATACTAGCAATATTTTACGGATTAGCAGGGGCTTTAATTATTTTACTAATATTATCTTTTGGGGGAAGTGCGCTTATTTATTTTTCGGATTTACCCGAACAAAGCCTTTATTTAATTGCGGTAATCATCAATTTAATTGCCATGTTTGGGGGCGGATTTTTAGCCGGCCGCAAAGGCGAAAATAAAGGCTTATGGCGCGGTTTAAGCATTGGCATTATCATGCTGCTGATTATGCTTTTTACCGGCAATTTAGGCATGGAGCAAATAGCGGCTAAAGCCGGTTATTGCCTGCCTGCTGCTGCCTTAGGTGGGGTCTTTGGGATCAAAAATTAAACCACCGCCCAGCAAAATATCTTGTTCATAAAAAACCGCTGCTTGGCCGGGGGTAATTGCCTTTACCGGCTCATCAAAAATAACTTGGGCGCAATTACCCTCTTTTAAATACACCGTCGCCGCCGCCGGCGGTGATTTATAGCGAATTTTTACCTGCGCTTTAAAGCTTTGGCCTAAAGGCTTGGCTAAATTTACTTTGCAAAGCCAGGCCTGCCGGGCGCTAAGCTCTTGCTCGGTACCGATAATCACCCGATTATGCTCGGTATCGAGACCGGTAATATAGGCAGGATAGCCCAAAGCAAGCCCCAGCCCTTTACGCTGGCCAATTGTATAATTATAAAGCCCTTGATGCTGCCCCAAAAGCTTGCCGCAGCTATCTACCACCTGGCCGGGCTTGGCCTTTAGATGGGGGCGGATAAAATCACGATAATCGCCTTTGATAAAACAAATATCCTGGCTATCTTTTTTTTCGGCCACACTTAGGCCGGCTGCCTTGGCTTTGGCCCTTATTTCGTCTTTAGTAAAATCGCTTAAAGGGAAAAGACAATGGCTTAAAATATCTTGGCCTAAATCATATAAAAAATAGGATTGATCTTTAGCCAAATAGGCGGCCTTGGCCAGCCTAAAATTGGCCTGATTATCCTGAAAAAGACGCACATAATGACCGGTAGCCAAGTAATAGCTATCGGTTTTGGCCATTAAAGGCCAAAAAGAGGGGAATTTTAGGCTGGGATTGCAGATTGTACATGGATTGGGCGTTAATCCTAATCCATAAGCCTTGATAAAAGGCTGAATTACCTTTTGCTCAAAATCGGCTTTGCAATCAATAATATGATGCTTAATACCCAGCTTAGCACAGATATCGGCCGCTGCATAGGCAGCCTCTTCACCCAGGCCTAAATCTAAGGTTGCACCTTCTATTTGATAACCCTGCTCTAATAAAAGATAAGCGGCGGCCGAGGAATCCACGCCGCCACTTAAGGCTACTATAACTTTATTTTTATCTTTCATGTTTAATCTTTCTTGGCTTATTCGGCCTCGTAGTTTTTAATGGCTTCTCTTAAAGCGTCGGCGGCCAAAACCGAGCAGTGAATTTTATGCTCCGGCAAACCACCCAAGCGCTCAACCACCTGCTCATTAGTTAAAGCCTTAGCTTCTTCTAAGCTTAGGCCTTTGGCCATTTCGGTAAGCATACTGCTTGAGGCAATAGCCGCGGCACAACCAAAAGTTTTAAACTTAATATCTTGAATAATATTATCCTCGATATCTAAATAAATAAAAGTGCTATCACCGCAATCATGGCTTTGTACTTGGCCTACAGCATCTTTACGTGCACTTTCGCCAACATTACGAGGATTATTAAAATGATCTATTACCAATTCATTATACATATTAACTTTCCTTTCTTTTTACGGAGTTATTCTCAATTAATTCCTAGCGAGTTACTAGGGATATTGTAGCATGTCCATAATTATTTGTCAACCATAAAATAAAAATAATTATCAAATAAGATCATCGGGATAAATACCCACTTCTATCGATTGTACGGTTTGGGCATTACCTAAGCGTAAAGCCAGCTCTTTAGCTATTTTTTTATGCTTGGCAGCCTGATTAAAATTACCCAAGCTAAGCTCGATTTTGGCGGCATGCATTTGAGCCTTAGTTTTACCCCAGGCAGTATTGGTTAAATTAAACCATTCTAAGGCACTATTATTATAATTGCGGGCTTCTTCGTAACGCTCTAGCTCGTGCAGGGCTTTAGAGGCATTTACATAAAAAACTGCCAGCCCATTGGTGATAATTTTTTGATCGCAAACACTAATTGCCAAATCATAATATTCAAAGGCCTTGGCCGGCTCGCCGCAAAAAAAGTAGCAATTACCCAAATAATTATAGCAAGCGGCCAAATTAATGGCAGGAATATCATTATGCTGCTTAATCAAGTCAATAGTATCTTCTAAAATTTTCTTTGCATGACCAAATTGCCTTTGCTTTAGCCAATAAAGGCCTTCCAGGCGCATAATATGGCTGATATTGGCATAATCATCGCCGCCCATATTCAAAACTTGCTTAATTTTATCCAAATACTCGCGCATGGTAATTAAATCGCCAACCTGAATGCCATAAAATAGCATTTGCTTATAATTGTTGATAATATAAGCATGTGCTTGTAATTGCTCGGCTAAGCTGAGGCTTAATTTTATATTGCTTAGCCCTAAATCATATTCGCAACTATAAATATAGTAGCGACCCATAATAAAATGCATGCGCATTTTTATTTCCTGCACCTGCTTATCGCTATCATCCAAGGCATCGATTTGGCCGGTAATTTTAATTAAATTATGCTCGTCGGTAAAGGAATCATTGCTTAAATCATGCCAATTTAAATTGCCCATTACACTGGGATAAACCTCATGCGACATATAATAAAAATCTTCCAGATATTGCGATTTATAATGAAGAGTTTTGATTTTATTATTGCTTTGATCAAAATGATAGATAAGCTTAGAATAAAGGCTTTTGTTATTACGGCTTTTGCTTAAAAATTCTTTTTCATAATCGCAGGCAATTTTTTTATGCCAAAGCTGACGGCGCCCTAAAGAAATGCTTTCATGCACATAATCCCTAATCTTTAAATGGGTAAAGCTATAATAAATATCATTATTGATGATTTGCTCTTTGATCAGCTTTTTAGCCATCAAATTTTCCAAAATTTCAAAAATTTCCAGCTCTACCAGGGGGAAGAACATTTTTAGCTCGGTTATGGTAATTGGCTCACTGTATAGGGATATGGTTTCGAGCAATTCTTTTTCCGGCTTATTTAAATCGATTAAGCGGCTTTTGATGATATGGGCTGTTTTGGCCGATATTTTTTGGCTATACCCATGCTCTTGAATTACCTGCAATAATTCGGTAATAAAAAGGGCATTACCCTCGGTATCTTTATAGATATTGGCAATTAAAGGGCCTGTTAAATTTAGTTTTTTGGCTTCAATAATACTTTTAGTTTCTTCGAAGGTAAAGCGGGGCAAGTATATTTCTTTAACTAGGCCTTTGATGGCAAGCGGCACAATAAATTGCTCCAAATCCATGCTATAATCATCACGATAATTCGCCAACAAAATAATATTATCCGACCGAGAGCTAAAAAGCAAATTGCTTAATTGATGCAAGCTAGCTTTATCTGCCCATTGCAAATCGTCGATAATCAAAAGCACTTTGCGGTTAGCAATCAATTTTTGCCAAATATCATTGATGGCATGGCTGGCCAAATTGCCGTATTTTTCCTGCAATTGCTCGATGCTTAAATTATCTTGATCGATGCTACCAAAGGTCTTTTGCATAGAATCGGCTATGCTATGCCAGGTTTTTAAATAGAAATTATGATCTACATAAAGGCAGGTATGATAAATGATATCAAAATTATAAAGCTGGGCCATATGCTTGGCATTATTAATTAAGCTGGTTTTACCAACCCCGGCTTCGCCTGCTACTATTATCGATTGAGCCTCGCCATTGATAAAATTCTTAAAATTTTGATCGATACTAAAAATTTCCTCATAACGGCCAAAGAAAAACTGGCCGGAATCTTGGACGGCATTAGATTCTTTTAAGGCCAAAATAGTAGCAAATAGCTGCTCGGTTTTTTCGTCGGGGCGCTCTCCCAAATCTTCGTTTAGCACCTCTAAAAGCTCATAATAAAGCTTAATTGCCAAATTATATTGGCCACATTCGGCATAGGCCTGCATTAAATTACGATAAACTTCTTCATTATATAAGTCATTTTGCAAAAGGATGGACGCATATTTTTTAATATTTTCCAAATCCTTTTTATTTAGCATTTTCTCTAAGTTTACTTGCAGGGAATTCATATACATACTTTTATAATTAGCCCGAATTTCTTCGCACCAATTATCAAATTCCAAGCAATTTTTAATATAAAAATAGGAAAGAAAATCGCCGCTATATAAATTGATTACATTTTCATTATTGATTTTTTCGATATCAATTTCGATATCTATTTGCGGATTAAGGCTGATTAGGGAATTGCCGGTTAAAACTAAAATATCCTTGCCAAAAATTTTTTTGATCTTATAAATAACATCCCGCAAATTCTTTTTGGCGCCTTTTTCGTCATTATTGCCCCATAAAATACTGATAACCTCATTGCGGCTTACCGATTTTTTTACACAAAGATAGTAAAAAAACCCTTCGGCCTTACGATAGGGGAAGATAATATTCTCGCCATTTAGGCTTACCGAGGGCATATTTAGCAAAGTGGCTTTTATTTTAATGCTATCTGACATTGCATCCTCCCTAATATTTTAACTTAACATTACATATATTATATTTTGTAACCCAAATTCCTTTAAATATTCATAAAACCATTGTATCATAAAACGTCTATAAAATAAATGCTGATTTTTTTAAAAAAGTTATTTTTAAACTAATTTTAAGACGTTTTATCGACATCCGATAAGTATA
The DNA here is from genome assembly GCA_964368605.1 of uncultured Peptococcaceae bacterium. Taxonomy (GTDB): domain Bacteria; phylum Bacillota; class Dehalobacteriia; order UBA4068; family UBA4068; genus CAYJBP01. The sequence goes on from CAYJBP010000008.1 coordinate 23,020, forward strand.
ATAAAAAAGTAAGCTAATTAAAAGCGTTATGCTTTATAAATAAGGAGGAAGTTTTACTATGGCAAATGCAGAAGTTTTATACTCGGTTAAGGCTCAACGTGGCGACACTTTACGCTGCAAGGGCTGGAAGCAAGAAACTATTTTAAGAATGCTCGAAAACAATATGGAAAATGCCGAAATTCCGGAATTATTGATTATTTACGGTGGTAATGGTAAATGCGCCCGTAACTGGGAATCTTATCATGCTATTGTTAAGTCTTTAAAAGAATTGGAAAATGATGAAACTTTAGTAGTTCAATCCGGTATGCCGGTTGCTATTTTCCGCACTCATGAATTAGCTCCTCGTGTAGTTATGGCCACCACCAATATCATGAAGGCAACCTGGGAAACCTTCTATGATTTACAAGATAAAAACTTAACCATGTTTGCAAATTATACCGCAGCTCCTTGGGAGTATATCGGTACTCAGGGCGTTATCCAAGGTACATTCGAAACCTTGTCGGCTATCGCCATTAAGAGCTTTAACAACGATTTAGCAGGCCGCATCTACTTAACCGCCGGTGCCGGCGGCATGGGTGGTAATCAAACTTGGGCCATGAAAATGCATGGCGGCGTAGCCATTGTTGTTGATGCCGATGAAAGAATCATCAAAAGACGTATCGAAAAGAATTATATGGATAAAATGGTTTATTCCTTGGACGAAGCCATTGAGCTTGCCAAAGAAGCTGCCGCTAAAAAAGAGCCTTTGGGCATCGGCGTAGTTGGTAATGCTGCCGACTTATTCGAAGAAGTTGTAAAGCGTGACGACTTCCTTCCCGATATCTGCAGCGAAATGTGCCCCTGCCATGACCCGATTTCCTATATTCCTTCCGGTTATACCGGCGAAGAGGCTGATGAGTATCGTGGCCGCGATCGTATCGCTTATTTAAAAGATGCTCGCGAAACCATGAAGCGTCAATTAAGAGCCATGATTGCCTTAAAGAAAAAAGGCGTTGAGGTATTCGAATATGGTACCAGTATCCGTAAAGAGTGTATGGATGCCGGCATGCCTAAAGAAGAAGCCAATCAAATCGAAGGTTTCGTAGCTGCTTATATTCGTCCTTTATTCTGCGAAGGCCGTGGTCCTTTCCGCTGGACTTGTGTTTCCGGCGAAGCTTCCGACCTTGCTCGCTTAGATGATTTGGCCTTAGAAATCTGCGCCGGCGACCCCTTGGTAGAGCGTTGGATTAAATTGGCTCGTCAACATTTGCCGATCGAAGCTTTACCGGCACGTATTTGCTATATGGGCTTTGGTCAGCGCAAGCGCTTTGCTTTAGCCGTTAATGAATTGATTGCTAAAGGCGAAGTAAAAGGCCCGGTTGGCTTCTCGCGCGATAACTTGGATTCCGGTTCTATCGTTAACCCCACCTTCGAATCCGAAAATATGCTTGATGGCGGCGATTTAATCTCCGACTGGCCTTATCTAAATGCGCTGCTTAACTGCGCTGCTATGTGCGATTTAATTGCTATCCAAGCTAACTACTCGATGGGTGAGGCCGTTCATACCGGCGTAACCATGATTGCCGATGGTAGCGAAGATGCCGCTTTACGTTTATCCAGAGCTATGGTTGTCGATTCCGGTATCGGTGTTGTGCGCCATGCCCAAGCCGGCTATCAAATTGCTCGTGATGTTTGCGAAGGCAAAGGCAAGCTTACCGAAGAAGGCATCAAAATTCCGCTTTGGTGGGAGCCGGCCGATAAAGTTACCTTTGGTCCTAAAGGCGTACATGTACGCTAAACCAAATTATACTTGTAATAGGCTAAAAAATAGTTTATAATATAATAGTATTAAATTTCAGGCAAAAACTGCTTAGCGGTTTTTGCCTGTGGTTTATCTAAATCCAAAAAAACCGAGGTGACTTATGCAAAATATTTTAATTAAAAATGCCGCCAGCGTATTAACAATGAGCGGTGCCAAAACCGGCGAAATAGGCCAATTAAAAGATACTTCGCTATGGATTAAAGATGGCATTATCCAAGCCATTGGTAGCGATGAAGAAATTAGCACCCTAATTAAAGACGAAAGATTAGATGCGATGATCGACGGCCATGGCAAAACGGTTTTGCCCGGCTTTGTCGATTGCCATACCCATGTATTATTTGGCCAATCCAGGGTAGCCGAATATGCAGTTAAACTTACCGATACCAATCCCGAAACTTTGGCTAAAATGGGTATCGAAACAGGTATTTATGCCTCGGTTAATTTAACCCGTTCTTTATCGGCGCCGGAAATTTTGGCTCAAACCGAGCGCAGGCTAATAGCCATGCTTTTAAGCGGTTCTACCACGGTAGAAAGCAAAAGTGGCTATGCCTTAACAGCCCCCGGCGAGATTAATATGCTCTATATGAATCAAACCCTTAACGAAAGGTTGCCGCTGGATATAATCTCTACCTTTTTGGGTGCCCATGGTTGGCCTGCCGATATGAGTAAGGCCGATTATATCAAAGTTTTAACCGAGCAAATGATACCGCAAGTAGCGGCCGAAAAACTGGCTAAATTCTGCGATATTTGGTGCGATGATGGCTATTATACGGCCGAAGAATCGGAGCTGGTGCTGGGCAAAGGTGCCGAATACGGCTTAATTCCCCGCATCCACACCGATGCTTATTCTTATGTGGGCGGCTCGGATTTGGCCATCAAGATGAAAATGGCCTCGGCCGATCATTTAAACTATGCACCACCGGGCATGTTCGAGCGTTTGGCGGCGGCCGATGTGGTAGGCGTATTTTTGCCGGCCACCGAGTTTGCGGTAAATCATCCTTTACCTGCTAAGCCAGCCGAGATGATTAAAGCCGGCATGACTTTAGCCTTAGCCAGCAATTGCTGCCCCGGTAGCTGGGTAGAAAGCATGCAATTTGTAATAGTATTGGCCTGCCGCCTATATGGCCTAAGCCCCGAGCAAGCCTTACATGCCGCCACTTATGGTGGTGCTAAAGCCTTGCGTCTAGAGGATAGAGGCTGCCTAAAAGTGGGTGCTAAAGCCGATATTCAGGTATGGCAAACCGATAATTATCAAGATGTTACCTACAAGTATGGCGCCAACTTGGTAGAAACCGTGCTTAAAGATGGCAAAATAGTAGTACATCGTGGTAAATTGATTGGTTAATAATTTTGAATATTAACTAAAAAGCTGCCGCTAGTTCTGCCCTAAATATGCTGTATATGGTGGGCAATCAGCTTAATTATTTTAATTTTCTGTCTTTAGAGGAAAAAAAGATTTAATGACTAAATAACTATTAGTTTTAAAAACAAACCTATTTGAGGAGGAAGTTTAATGAAAGTTTTATTAGGAGAAGTAAATATCAGCGAAGGCAGCAATATGCAAACCTTAGATGCTTGTAAAGCTGCTGTTTTAAGTGTAGAAGGTGTGGAATTAATCGATTTTAATGCCGATGCCGACCATAATCGTACCGTATTTACCTTTAAAGGTGAGGCCTATGATGTTTTGGAGGCTGCTAAAAGATTAGCCCAAAAGGCTATCGAATTAATCGATATGACCACTCATACCGGCAGCCATCCTCGTATGGGTGCTGTGGATGTTGCTCCTTTTATCCCGGTTAAAGGCATCGAAGTTGCCGAAGCCGTGGAAATTGCCAAGCAATTTGGCGCTTATGTAGGCAGCCTAGGCATGCCGGTATTTTATTATGAAGAAGCCGCTACCTGCGAAGCTCGCAAAAGCTTAGTGGCTATCCGCAAAGGCCAATACGAAGCCTTAGCCGAAAAAATGACCAAGCCCGAGTGGAAGCCTGATGAAGGCCCTCATGCCTTTGTACCCAAAAGCGGCGCTATGGTAACCGGCGTTCGTTTCCCCTTATTAGCCTTTAATATCAATTTCCGCACCGAAGATATTGATGCTGTTAAAAAGATTGTTTCTATGGTAAGGGGTGCTGCCGGCGGTTATCAGCATGTACGCGCTATTGCCCTACCTTTAGAAGATAAAAAGATGGTTCAATTATCGATGAACTTAACCAATTATGAAAAAACCCCAATTCATCGTGTATTCGAAACTATTAAAAGCGAAGCTAATGCCTTAAACTTGGTTATCGATAGCAGCGAATTAGTAGGCCCGGTACCGGTTTATGCCTTCGAAGATTTGCTAAAATTCTATATCAAATTAGACGGCTTTTCGATGGAGCAAGTTTATGTTTAAGCTATAAGCTTAAATATCTGCCAAGCAAACTAAAAATACCCCCCAACCACTTGACGTGCTGGGGGATATCTGATATAATTTATTTAAGTAGGATTGCTGCTTTTGGTTGGGCGGCTAGTCCGAAAAAAATTGGGATAAACCGCTTAAATTACCAAATTTAAGCGGTTTTGTCATTATTTCCTAGGTTTATACAAACACAAGGTAATAATTCCGATAACTACTAAGCAAAACTGAAACAGCTCGCTATATGTAATCATGGGCATCACCTCCCTTTACAGGAAGTGACCAACCGCCTAACTGCAATCCTGTGTAGATTATAGCATATTTGTGGATATTTTGTCAAAACGGCAAATTTTTTTAAAAAAGTTGCTAAAAACTATTGCAATTTGGGCTTATATATTGTATGATTATTTGTGGCACAAAATACACACGGTGTGGTTTATTTGCCCCAGTGCCGTAATTGCGGTGGGTAAAATTTAAGCGCCGGTGGAAAACAAATTTGAGGAGGAACTAAAATGGCAGTAATTTCAATGAAGCAACTTTTAGAAGCAGGGGTGCATTTTGGGCATCAAACCCGTCGCTGGAACCCCAAAATGGGCAAGTATATCTTTACCGAGCGTAATGGTATCTATATTATCGACCTGCAAAAAACCGTTCACAAGGTGGACGAGGCTTACAATTTCATCCGTTCGGTTGCCGCCGAAGGCAAATCCGTACTATTTGTAGGCACCAAAAAACAAGCTCAAGATTCGATCAAAGAAGAAGCTATCCGTAGCGGCCAATACTTTGTTAACGAGCGTTGGTTGGGCGGCATGCTTACCAACTTCCCCACCATTCAAAAGCGTATTGATTATTTACGCTCTTTAGAAAAAATGGAAGAAGATGGCACCTTCGATTTATTACCCAAAAAAGAAGTATCCCAGCTTAGAGGCGAAAAGGCTAAATTAGAGCGCTTTTTAGGCGGGATTAAAGATATGCGTCGTTTGCCCGGGGCTTTATTTGTTGTAGACCCCCGCAAAGAGCGTATTGCCATTGCCGAAGCCCGTTTGCTTAAAATCCCGATTGTAGCGATTGTAGATACCAACTGCGATCCCGACGAAGTGGATTATGTTATCCCCGGTAATGATGATGCGATTCGTGCCGTTAAATTATTATCTGCCAAAATGGCCGATGCTATTATCGAAGCCCGTCAAGGCATGGATGCTGTAGAAGCCGAAGCCCAGGTAGATAATAGTGCCGACGAAATGGCTAAAGTAGACGAAGCATAAATTATAATCAATCTAAATTAATAACATTTTAGGAGGATAAAAATGGCTCAGATAACTGCACAAATGGTTAAAGAATTAAGAGAAAGAACCGGCGCCGGTATGATGGATTGCAAAAAAGCCTTGGCCGAATCGGCAGGCGATACCGAAAAAGCCGTTGATTATTTACGCGAAAAAGGCTTAGCCGCCGCTGCTAAAAAAGCCGGCCGCATTGCAGCCGAAGGTTTAGTAGAATCGTATATTCATGGTGGTGGCCGTATTGGCGTTTTGGTAGAAGTTAACTGCGAAACCGACTTTGTTGCCAAAACCCCCGAATATAAAGAGTTTTGCCGCGATATTGCCATGCAAATTGCTGCTTCTAATCCGGAATATGTTCGTCGCGAAGAAGTTCCGGCCGAAGTTGTTGAGCATGAGCGTGCTATTGCTAAGGCTCAAGCCTTAAATGATGGCAAACCGGAAAAAATCATCGATAAAATCATGGATGGCCGTATCGAAAAATACTATAAAGAAGTTTGCCTTATGGAGCAAACCTTTATTAAAGACGGCGACAAAACCGTTAATGATGTGGTAACCGAAAAGGTTGCCAAAATTGGCGAAAACATCTCTATTCGTCGCTTTGCCCGTTTTGCCGTTGGCGAAGGCATCGAGAAAAAAGAGAGCAACTTGGCCGAAGAAGTGGCCGCAATGCAAAAATAATTTTATAAGGCGGAGTATTTAATTGCTTCGCCTTATTTTATAGTATTGGTGCTTGCAATAGTTAAGGGAGGTGTAGCAATGACAGAACATGAAAAGTCGAAGTTTAAGCGGGTGATTTTAAAAATCAGCGGCGAATCCCTAGCCGGTGATGCCGGTTATGGTATCGAGCAGCAAACCTTGGCCCATATTGCCCGTCAATTACAGGAAGTAAATGAGCTGGGTGTAGAGGTGGCCATTGTAGTTGGTGGCGGCAATATTTGGCGCGGTATCGCCGGCAGCGATCAGGGAATGGATCGAGCTACGGCCGATTATATGGGTATGCTGGCTACAATTATGAATTCCCTGGCTTTGCAAGATGCCCTGGAAACCAATGGCGTGCCCTCGCGCGTGCAAACCGCAATCGAGATGCGTCAGGTGGCCGAGCCCTATATCAGACGCCGTGCCATTCGTCATCTGGAAAAAAAGCGGATTGTAATCTTTTCTTCCGGTACCGGCAATCCCTACTTCTCTACCGATACCACCGCTGCTTTAAGGGCGGCCGAAATCGGTGCCGAGGTTATCTTGATGGCTAAAAAAGTAGATGGTGTATATGATAGCGATCCTAAAATTAACCCCAATGCCAAGTTTTTTGATCATCTTACCTATTTAGATATCTTAAACAAGGGCTTAAAGGTAATGGATTCTACCGCTACATCTTTATGCATGGATAATAAAATACCCTTAGTGGTCTTTAATATTAATGGTAATGGCAATATTAAAAGAGCCGTTTTAGGCGAAAAAATAGGAACTTATGTAGGAGGCGATAATCATGATTAAGCAAGTACTCGATAATGCAACAAACAAAATGGATAAAACCATCGATAATTTAGTGCGCGAATATACTACCTTAAGGGCAGGCCGTGCCAACCCTGCTTTACTCGATAATATTTTAGTCGATTTTTATGGCACACCTACCCCTATTAATCAAACATCTAATATTTCCTGCCCCGAACCACGCTTAATTTTGGTTCAACCTTGGGATAAAAATACTCTAGGCGCTATCGAAAAAGGTATTCTTAAATCCGATTTGGGTATTACCCCCAATAATGATGGTACTGTAATTCGTTTAAGCATTCCGCAGTTAACCGAGGAGCGCCGTAAAGAATTGGTTAAGGCTTGCGGCAAAAAGGCCGAAGAGGCCAAAGTGGCTATTCGCAATATTCGCCGCGACTTAAACGACGAAATCAAAGCCTTAGAAAAAGCTAAAGAAGTATCGGAAGACGAGAGCAAAAAGGCCTTAGACGATGCCCAAAAACTTACCGATAAATATATCAAAAAAACCGATGAAGCCTTAACTAAAAAAGAGGCAGAAATTATGGAAGTTTAATTGACAATCTTCCAATCTTGATGTATTATGTAATTAGTTCTTTCACTATGCTGTAAAGGAGGTGTAATTATGGCTTATGTTATCAGCGAAGAGTGCTTAGCTTGCGGCGCTTGCTTAGCAGAATGTCCCAGCGAGGCTATTCAAGAAGGTGATATTTATACCATTACCGATGAGTGCATCGAATGTGGTGCATGTGTAGACGCATGTCCTGCCGGCGCTATCAGCGAGGGTTAATCATAATTACCTAATAAGGCTGTGAGGGATTTTTTCCTCACAGCCTTATTTTTTTAGAAGCAACAATTAGCCACACCGTAATTCAGAGCATAGCTAAGAATCTTCCTCTGGCAATTTGACCACCAATCTTATCTTCGGCCGCTATTCTTTTAGGCCGGCCATCTTTACCTCCCCCTAAAACAACTTAATAACCAAGGAGGGTTTTATGAAATTATTACGTATTCTCAACTCTAATTGCCCGGAGTTTGAGCAGGCTTATGCTATTTATGAAGCCAGCTTTCCTTTAGCCGAACGACGCCAATTGCCTGCCCAGCTTAAGGCCTTAACCGACCCTGATTATTATTTTCAGGTTATCCTTAATCAGCAAAATATTATCCTTGGCATTTTGCTTACCTGGCAAACAAAACAGTTTGTCTTTATCGAACACCTGGCAATCAGCGAGGCCAGCCGTGGCCTTAATATTGGTAGCCGCATCATGGAATTAGTTATAGCAAGCACCAATCTTCCCATCATCCTCGAAATCGAACCGCCCATAGACGATATCAGCCGCCGCCGCCAAAATTTTTATACCAAACTGGGCTTTAGTATTAACCCCTATCATCATATCCAGCCCCCTATTAATGCCCAAAGCCAACCTTTACAGCTAAAAATACTATCGCTACCTGCCATCAATCAGCAGGAATATCAGCTTTTTAATCAATACTACCAGCTGCGTATCATGAAGTATATCTAATCATTGTCAAAGTAAGCAAATAAATCCTTAGCGGATAAAATTAAAAGGCCTGCCGCAATTTTTTTGCGCAAGCCTTTATTTTTTAGTCGGATTTATATTGCCCAAATTGCCCTTTACTGGTTCTTTTTACCTCGTACATGGCCTGATCGGCAAAGTTAAGTATTTCTTTCATATTTTGGGATTGCTGCGGATAATAGGCATAACCGGCCGAAATTGTTACCGGATGCTTTTGGCCATTGGGCGTTTTAATATAAGCCTTTTGATAATCGACGGCTAAATTCTTTATAGCCTGATCAAGCATGTCTATATCATCCGCACCATAAAGCATTATAGCAAATTCGTCGCCGCTTAAACGAGCCGTTAATTTATGGGGATAATCAAAATCGCTTAATACCTTAGCAGCCCTGCTAATAAATGCGTCGCCTGTGGCATGACCCCAGGTATCATTCACATATTTTAAATTATCTAAATCCAACATAATCATCGCCGCATTCTTTATCAAATCGCTATCTTGATATAGACGATCCAAGGCCTCCAAAAAGGCACGCCGATTATAGATATTGGTCAAAAAGTCGATATCACGCTCGAACTTAATATTCTGTTTTTCATTAATATCGGATGTTACATCGATAATTATACCCCAATTATTCATGTCCTGACTATAAAGCTTAATTTTTAAATATTTAAGCTGGTTTTTAGTCTCAAATATATACACATCCTGCTCATTTTGATAGGGATTAGTCATAATCTGCTCGATTTGCGCCAAAAACTTAGCCGGATCTAATAATTGATCGCCAGGTTCGATATCTAATTCAAGGATTTCAGGCATTTTGCTGGTTATTAGCACCCGTTCGGCACGATATTCATACATGGCCAAGGGTATATTTACATGGCTAAAAATCGTAGAAAACTTGCCATTAACATCTAATATACTCTGCACCATTAAGTTAACATTTTTGCTCATGGTTACAAATTCCGGCAGGCCGCCTACCTGCATTTTATGCTCTAAATCGCCTGCGGCTATGCGGTTTAAACTATAATTAATCTTATATAAACCCCGCAATACTACTTTATCGAGCATAAAGTATAAAAGCACAATTATTACACAGCCCAGCACTATACCGGATATCACAATAATAATTGTATTTTGCATTGCCGATTGATAAATAGTTTGATTATCACCAATCAGGCCAATTACCAGGCCATTACTTTGCTTAAATATGGCCTGCCCTTCTTGACCATTAATATTAACTGTTACTAAATCGAGGTTTTCGGTAATATTATTATTTAGGCCAATCGCGCTAATCGATTGATTATTTAAGGCGGCATCGGTAGAGCCTATTATCATATCGGCTTGAGGGTCGATGGCGATTATGGTATGGCCAACAGCCGGAGCCTGCCGCGAAAAAAGATAGGTAAGCTCGGTTTCGGCCATGGCAACCAAAAGCCTAACCGGCTCGATACCAATTTGCACTATCATCGTATTAGCATCATTCCAAACCGCTACATACTGCATTTCTTTAGCTTGAGCAGTATTTGGGGTTACATCTTGGGCCATTTCTAAATCATAATTATCAAGCATTGGGGCAAAAAAGTTAACTTGCTCGCCGTCTTCCATACTAAGACCATAATAATCGGGTACATTTCCGGCATAAAGAAAGCCTTCTGGATTAAAAAGATGAATTTCGTCAACCTGCAATAATTGGGCAATAATATTTAATTGCTCTATATCATCAATAACTTGCTCATTACTACTTATAATATAAGATGCAGCTTTAGCCCTAATTAAATAGTCATCCTTTAACTCTTCTTGCAATTGATCGATATTTTGACTATTATCATTAACAATTGCAATCATGCGCTCTACTTGCATAGCGGCCGAATTCTTAAAGTTTTCGGTTGCAGATTTAAACTGCAAAAAAGCGCTTACCATCATCAGCAGCACCGATAAAAATACTATTAAAATAGCCAGACGGCTAAGAATATATTGCTTCATAATTAATACCCCATCTTTATTATGAAGTTTTATAATAGAATATACTACTATAATTAATAATTATAGCACTTAGAAAAGTATAAAGCAATATTAATTACAGAATTTTAATACTATTAATTACGATTATCAACAATAGCCTGCCTGGCTAATTTATCGCAAATTTCATTATATTTATCGCCGGCATGGCCTTTAACTTTTTGCCAATTAATGCGATGACGACGGCTTTCGATTAGCAATAATTGCCATAAATCCTGGTTTTCCACCGGCTGCTTTTTAGAGTTTAGCCAGCCGTTTTTTTGCCAATTATTAAGCCAAGAATTATTAAAGGCATTGATTAAATAAGCGCTATCGCTATATAAAACCACCTCGCAAGGCTCTTTTAAAGCCTTAAGGGCAACCGCAGCAGCCAATAATTCCATCCTTTGATTGGTAGTTTGTGGTTCATAGCCGGCCAATTCCTTAAAATTATCATTATAAATCAAAACCGCCCCATAGCCACCGGGCCCGGGATTGCCCGAGCAAGCGCCATCGGTATAAATCGTTATTTTTTTCATATTTGCCATCCTGTTTGATTGATGTTTAATATTTTTCGGTATATATTTTAACTTTTCCTGCGAAAAAGCAAAATAAATACTTTTAATATTAACCAAGAAGTGGTATAATAATTAAAGCAATTATTATATTGCTTTAATTTAACTTGCCGAAAATTCTCGGCCAATAAACGGCCCGGAATTTTTTATGGTTTTTTACTGCAAACAAGGTTGGTGATATATTTGAATGATGACAAGCAATTAAGCCCCGATGCTCAAAATTTAACAGAGGATATCAATATAATGGATTTGGCCTCTTTGGCCGAAGGACAGGCCTATCGTACGGCGGCAAATCAGAATTATGATTTAAACCCGCCCCCGATGTTGGATGAGCCGGCACCGGCTACAGTGCGTAGCCTATTAGATTTGGCCGCCGAGGCCGAAAATCAAGCACGCCTTACCTTAGAGGCTGCCGATAATGCCAATGATTTGGCCGCCGATTTGCTCTTTGACATGAAACAAAGCGGCGAATTAAATCAAAACCTGATTAATCTAAGCCGTAATGCCGGCGAAAACGCTATTTTGGCCACCGAAACAGCTCTACAAGCCCAAATTTCGGCTATGGAAGCCAATGCCGCAGCGGTAAATCATGCCTTAAGCTCCTTAGAGTATGCCAAAGGTTCGGTTAGCCGCTATTCGCAAAAATTTATCGAAAGCAGCAAGCAATCGGCTCTTGATCAAGAGGCTGCTATTTTAGCCAGAGAAAAGGCCAATCAAGCAAGAATGGAATACGCTACCAAGCAAAATATTGCCTTAAGCAGCCGCGATAGCTTGGCCGGCATCAAAAAAGAATATGATAACTGGCTTTCCGAGGTGCGCCATGCCCAGGAAAACCTGGAAATGGCCCAGCAAAATGCCCGTTTGGCTCATCATGAATATCAGGAGCTAAAGCAAAAATTACAAGGCCGTAAGCAACAATGGCTGGAAATAGGCGATCAATTTCCCGATCAATCGATCGGATTAGCCCAGCAACAAAGCATTACCTTAACGGAAACGCCCGACCAAATACCGGCAAACGATCAATATTCCGAGCCGCTGGCCACCGCCACAATCATAGGCAATGCCATGCCTACTGCAACAGAGGCTTCGCCCTATAATACGGATATTATCCCCCCGGCCACAAGCTATTCTGCCGACAACTTGATGCCTGCGGATGGGATTTCGTCTTCAGACCCCGATTTGGATAATGCAGAGATTGCCGATTCTAAAGATTCATTACCCGAAACGGCTAATGATACTGCCGCTCAAATCATCAGCCAAGATCCGATCAAGCAGAGCTTACCGCCTTTAGCCAAACCGATGGAGGAAATAAGCCTACCCTTAACGGAAAATTTGCCCTTAGTAACCGAGCAAGGCTTAGAACAATCAATATTACCGCCTTTGCCAATTGCCGACAGCTTGTACAATGAAAATGAAGATGAGCCGGTAATTAAAAAGCGTAAGCCTTTATTCGACACATATACCTGGCGTCAGACCAAGGTTTGGGAATATGGGCGCATGGTTTTGCTGGCTTTGGCCTTGGTGGTAATCCTGCGCAACTTTGTATTTAATGTTGTAGTGGTAGAGGGCGTTTCGATGCTTCCTACTTTATACGAGAATGATCAATTAATCAATAGCAAAATTTCCTACCTATTTAACGAGCCGCAAAGAGGCGATATTGTATTGGTAGAAACCGAAAGCGAGGGGCTAACCCAATTTTTGGTAAAAAGAATAGTAGCCTTACCTAATGAGCGAATTGCCATTAAAAACGGGGTTGTTTATATTGATGACCAGCTACTGGACGAGGATTATTTGGTTAATGTACAAACCGAAGGCGATGTAGACCAAATTGTGCCGGAAGATCATTATTTTGTAATGGGCGATAATCGCCCGGCCAGCTACGATAGCAGGTACGACTCCATAGGCAGCATCGAGGCCGAGCAAATTGATGGTAAAGCGGTGCTAAGAATATTCCCTTTTGATAATATTGCCTTTTTAAATTAATAACTTATATTTATAAGGGTCTGTCGCAAAAAATATTGGCGACAGACCCTTATGTCAAAGCAAAATTAATGACTAATTGCCGATAAACTATCTAAAACATCATTATCCGGCAACTCCATTTCCAAAACCCAAAAAAGTGTTTCTAATTTATCAATCAAGGAAAAAATTATTAGGTCTATATTGGGGCTAACATGATTATCATAGAGCATCTTCTCGTCCATAGCCATGGCTAGCTGCTCTTTATATATATCTAGTTGATGAATAACCTCTACTTTAGATTTCAAAAAAACACCTCCGCTAATTCTTTCTTATACAGGATATTAAGCTTTGACCCTTTTGGTGAAAAGACCAAACCTTCAATTAATAATTTTTTTTTAAGAAATTGCAATTTTTACTTGCTTATTTGCTCAATATCTGATAAAATAGGACGGTACATCAAATAATAAAAATTTATTATACAGATAGATTTAAAGGAGGTGCCGAAATGGCAAAGTGTGAAGTTTGCGGCAAAACCGCAAAGGCAGGAATGAGTGTTAGCCATTCCCATATTCGTAATAAAAGAAAATGGAAGCCCAATTTACAAACTGTGCGGGCCGTTGTAGGTGGAACCCCTAAGCGGGTTACTGCTTGTACTCGTTGCTTGCGATCCGGTAAAGTTCAAAGAGCCAACTAATGATAAAATGCGCCTTTTTGAGGCGCTTTTTATTTTATTTGCTGCTAAATTTGTCTAAAATTAGGGCTTTAACTTTAGGCAAAAATAAAGTATAATATAATAAACTGATTAAATCAAGCAAGTTAGATTAGGCTAATTATATTAGGAGGTTAAACATGGGTAAAATTATTCAAGGCCCTTGGGGTGTTATTGATATCAGCAAAGAGGTTATCGCCAAAATTGCCGGTATTGCCACTATGGAATGCTTTGGGATAGTTGGCATGGTTTCGTCGCGGCGGATTAGCGATGGCCTAAGCGAGCTTTTAGGCAAAGAAGCCTTAGCCAAAGGGGTAGAGGTTACCATTAGCCCTGATGATGTTTTAAGCATCAAGATAAATGTGGTAGTAAGTTATGGCCTAAAAATATCGATTATCGCCAATAATGTAGTTGATAGGGTAAAATATGCCTTAGAGAACACAATTGGCACCGAAGTAGCCAATGTGGAAGTTAATGTTTTAGGCGTACGCATTATCGACTAGGAGGCCGTAATGACTGTATCTTTAACAAAAATAAATGCTGCCCAATTAAGTGATTTTTTAATAGGCGGCGCCAATCATTTATATAATCATCGGGATATGGTTAATGCTCTTAATGTTTTTCCGGTGCCGGATGGCGATACCGGGATAAACATGCATTTAACCGTTAACTCGGCTGTCAAAAATATTACCGCAAAAGAAGCTACGGACATCACCACCTTGATGGCCGATTTTTCGATGGGCTCTTTAATGGGCGCACGTGGCAATTCCGGGGTAATATTATCGCAAATATTTAGAGGCATTTCGCTGGCCTTGGCCGGTAAGGCCGAGATAAATGGTGCCGATTTGGCGGCGGCTTTGCAAAATGGCTCGCGCCTATCATATAAATCGGTAATGAAGCCGGTAGAGGGCACTATTTTAACCGTCTTTAAAGATTTTGCAGCCGGCGCGCAAAAAGCAGCCCAAAGCGAAGATGATATTATTAAAATTTTAGAGGCGGCCTTAACCGCCGGGGAAAAATCCTTGCAAAACACGCCCAATCTATTGCCGGTTTTAAAAGAGGCCGGGGTAGTTGATGCCGGCGGCAAAGGGATGCTGCTAATTATGGAAGGCGGCTTTAAAGCCCTAAAGGGTGAGTATATTGCTGCTGACGAGCAGCAGGAGCCAACCATAGATGAGCAACCAAAAGCCAATATTAAAAAACAGGATTTAGAATTTACATTTTGCACCCAGTTTTTGATTAAGGGCAAAAAGATTCCCCAAGATACCATCCGTCGTTATTTAAGCCATACGCCGCCGGGCGATTCGCTTTTGGTGGTTGGCACCGATGAAGTGGTAAAAATCCATTTTCATAATAATCAGCCTTGGAAGGTTATGGAATATGCGGCCCAATTTGGCACAATTCATGATATCGAGATTGATAATATGGAGGATCAGCAAAACCATAATAGCACAGCCGAATCTTTAGGCAAACAAGATATGGCCGTATTAACCGGCGATAAAGCCATCGAAGCTAATCCCGACGAAGCTGCGCAAAACGGAGCTAGCCAAGAGGCCGAGGTAGCTAATGAAGCTTGCCAAACTGCGGTTATTGCCATCTGTTCCGGCGAAGGCATGCGTGAACTTTACGAGAGTATGGGTGCTTATGTAATTGAGGGCGGCCAAACGATGAATCCCAGCGCCGAGGAATTGTTAACGGCAATTAAAAATTGCGGCGGCAAAGAAGTTATTGTATTGCCCAATAATAGCAATATTATTTTGGCAGCCGAGCAGGCGGCTAAACTAAGCGATATACCTACCTTTATTGTACCCAGCAAGTTTGTAACACAAGGTATATCTTTAATGCTAAATTATAATCGTGATATTTGCGCTTGCGATTTAGTACCGCATATGTTGGATAGTTTGGATGCCAGCCTACCTTTAGAGATAACTTATGCTGTACGCAAATCTAAGTTTAATGGTTTTAAGATTGATGCAAATGATATTTTAGGTTTAAACAAAGGCGAGATTGTAACGGTTAAAAAGGATTTACAGGTAGCGGTTGAGGATATTATTGCTAATGCTGTGGCCGATAATGATGATTTTGGTTTGATTAGCCTTTTTTACGGTAATGATTTACCCGAAGATCAGGCTCAAGCTATCGCTGATGTTTTAGAGCAAAAATACCCACTTTATGATATAGACTTGCATTATGGTGGCCAACCTTTATATTATTTCTTAATTTCTTTGGAATAAAAAGTTTTAGTCAATTTTTTACAAAAAATTGCGGGGTTTGGCCTAGCTGGGTTTAGCTAA
>CAYJBP010000009.1:0-19136 GCA_964368605.1 uncultured Peptococcaceae bacterium
TGAGTGTTCTTATTAGGATACTCAAATCCTATAAGAACACTCACACTGGTGCGGCTGACAGGACTTGAACCTGCACAGGGTTGCCCCCAATAGATCCTGAATCTATCGTGTATGCCAATTTCACCACAGCCGCTTATGTACTTACCGCTATACAGTATATCATAGCCGCTATAAAATTGCAAGAATTATCTTCTTGATTTCGTTAAACAAAATGTATAAATAAATAAAAACTTAACTCAGGTGCTAAAAATAATATCATAATTAGTATAGGAGATAAATTTCTAAAAAAACTTCTTTTTCCTTGACCTGTTTTATGTTATAATAAGATGATTATCTTTATTTATATTTAACCGCTTTGATAGGGGAGGGCTTATGTATTTAAAAAGTATTGAAATGATGGGCTTTAAATCATTTCCTACTAAAACTAAAGCTGTTTTTGAAGATGGTGTTTCTTGCATTGTTGGGCCTAATGGTAGTGGTAAATCTAATATCTCCGATGCCCTACGCTGGGTTTTAGGTGAGCAAAATGCTCGTAATTTACGTGGCGGTAAGCAAGAAGATGTTATCTTTAGTGGCTCAAAAAAACGTAAAGCTCTTGGGATGGCCGAAGTTACCCTTTTGCTGGATAATAGTGATGGTAGCATCACTTTGCCATTTAGCGAAATTGCAGTAACCCGTCGCACCTTTAGAGGCGGTGGCAGCGAATATTTGCTAAACGGCAGTTCTTGTCGACTTAAAGATATTATTGATTTGTTTGCCGATACCGGAATCGGGGCCGATAGCTTGTCTTTGATTAGCCAAGGCCAGGTAAATGAGCTTATCTCTGCCAAACCAGATGAAAGACGTAGCTTTGTTGAAGAAACGGCAGGCATCGTTAAGTTTCGTAATCGTAAAAAAGAAGCTACTCGCAAGCTAAATGAAACCGAGCAAAATCTACAAAGGGTTGCCGATATCATCTATGAGCTTAACAATCGCTTACCCGCCCTACAAGAGCAGGCGCGAAAGGCGCAAAACTTTAAAGAATTGCAGGCCGAAGCCGATAATACAGCTATTACCCTGGCCGTTAGGGTTTTAAGTGAGTTTGAGGACAAATTAAAAAAACAATTGCAGGCCATGGCCGAATTAGAAGATTTATTTATTGGCGAAGATACTCAAAGGCTAAATATAGCCGCCCAAAGGGCCGAGTGGAAAAATAATGTCAGCCAATTAGATCAAGAAGTTGCTGCTTTGGCAGCCAAATTTTATGATTTGCAAGGCCAAAAAGAAAAAATTGGTGCCGAAAAAACAGTTTTAGACGGCCAAATTGCTAACCATAATCAAAATAGACAACGATTAAATGCCGATTTAGCAAACTTTAGTCAAACTAAATCCGAAAAAGAAACTGCAGCTCAGGCTCTTGCTGCTCATGTTCAGGCAACCACAGCCGAATTAGATTCCTTAAAGCAGGAAATTTTGGCAGGCGAAGGTGATAGCGAAGAATTTAAACAGGCAGTTATTGATTTGCAAAACCAATTGCAAAATATCAAGGAGCAGGCCTTTGATTTTGCCAATCAATTGGCCAATCAAAGGAATAAATTAGCCTTTCAACAGCAATTATGGGAAAAAAATCAGCAGGCCTTGCAGCGTCTTAAGCAACAAAGGGAGGAAATTGCCCAAACTTTAAATAGCGCTGATAATCATATGGCCGAGTTTATGCTCAATAAAGAAAATATTAAAAAAGAGGCCGAGCTTGCTCAAAATCAAATTAAGGATCAGCAACAGCATATCAAAGATCAAAATCAAAAGCTGGCTGAATTAGCCGCCAAGGAAACGGAAACTCGTTATCGTGCCCATTCTTTAAATGTCCGTATAAATATGCTTTTAGATATGCAAAAAAATTATGAAGGATTTTTTCCGGGTGTAAAGGCGCTTTTGACAGCCAAAGCCAAGGATAGCTCTCTTTTGCCCGGCATTTGTGATGCTGTAGCCAATTTGCTTGAAGTTCCGCCCAAGTTTCAAATTGCTATAGAACATTATTTGGGGGCGTCTTTGCAAAATATTATCGCCCTTAGCGAAAAAGAGGCTCGGCAAGCAATTAGCTATCTTAAAAAACATGAGCTGGGGCGCGCCACCTTTTTGCCGCTTGATACAATTAGGCCACGTCGCAAGGGTGATATTAAAACGGTTGCTGCCATTCCCGGCGTTTTTGGCTTGGCCTCGGAATTAATTACTTGCCCTTCTAATATGCAGGTAGCGAATGACTTTTTGCTCAATCAAGTGCTTTTGGTTGAAGATATGGATACCGCAGCCAAGGCAGCCAAAATTTTAGATTATCGCCTGCATATCGTTACTTTGGATGGCGATATGATTAATCCCGGCGGCAGCTTGGCCGGTGGTTCTAAGGCCAAAAAGAATAATGATATTCTTGGCAAGAAATTGCAGCTAAAAAAGGCCGAGGCCGAATATAAATTGCTGCATCAGCAATTAGAACAGGAAGTTGATAATTTAAATCGCCTGCGCAGTGATGTTCAGGAGCAAAATATTATTATAGAAGAAATGGAAAATCAAATCAAGCATTTTAGCCATCAGCAGCTGGAAATTGATAATGAAATTAAAACTATCCAGCAGCAAGTAGCGGCCTTAAAACGTCAGGATAATAGCTGGCTGCAAGACATGAATTCCCTAGAAGATGAATTGATTTTGATTGAAGAAGAGCAAAATGATATTAAAAACTTGATGCTAGGTGCCGAAGATAAAGAGGCTGAATTTACCGCTAAAGCTGCGGATATAGCCGAAAAATTGAATGTAAGCCAAGCCAAATTGGAACAAGATAGGGAAGGGGCAACCAGTCAAAAAGTAAAAATGGCTGCTCAAGAACAAAAATTAATTGGTCAGCAAAAATCTTTGGCTTTGATTGAGCAAGAAATTGAAGATATACGCTGGGAGCAGGAAAATAAAGATGCCGATTTAAGATTAACCGAACAGCAATTAGCCATGCAAAGTGATTTATTTGCTAAAAAAGAGGCGGATTTAATAGCAATAACAGAAGAAATTATTCATATAGAAGCAGATTTGAACACTAAACGTCATGGTTTAGCGGCCGAAACAACAAATTTGGGCGAGCTGGAGAAAAAAGAGCAAGATTTGACAGCGTCTTGTCGTATCAAGCAGGAAAAATTGCATCAGATGGAATTGTACAAAACCCGGATGGAGGCCGATTGTGATAATGAGCGCCAAAAATTAGCCGAGCAATTTGCTTTAAGCCTTGACGAGGCCTTGCAAACTACTTTGCTCGAAGGTTCTCGATCGGCATTGCAAACACGTTTAAGCCAGCTTAAAAGGCAGATTAACGGCTTGGGTAATATTAATCTAGATGCCATTGAGGAATTTGCCGAAGTTAGTGAGCGCCATCAATTTTTAAACACACAAAGAGAAGATTTGCTAAAAGCACGCAAGCAATTAGATCAGGTAATTGCCGAAATGGATGAAATAATGAGTAGCCGCTTTAGCAGCACCTTTGCAGAATTAAGCCGGGCTTTTGATTTTGCCTTTAATCGCTTATTCGGAGGCGGCCAGGCTGCTTTAGTAATGACCGAGCCTGAAAATTTACTAAGCACCGGGGTTGATCTGGCAATTAGTTTGCCAGGCAAAAAAATCAGTAATTATAATTTACTTTCCGGCGGCGAAAAAGCTTTAATCGGCATGGCCTTGATGTTTGCTGCCTTAACGGTTAAGCCATCACCATTTTGTGTAATGGACGAGGTTGATGCCGCTTTAGACGAGGCAAATATTGATCGCTTTACCGTATACTTAAGAGAGTTAGCTGCTAAAAGCCAATTTGTTATGATATCGCATCGGCAAGGTACCATGGAGGCCGCCGATAATTTATGGGGTGTTACCATGGAAGAGGATGGGGTTTCTAAGTTGATTTCCGTGCGTTTACAGGGCAAAGTTAGTTGATATTTCAAAATAAAGGAGTAAAAAAATGGGTTTATTTTCCAGATTAAAAGAAGGATTACAAAAGACCAGGGATAATTTTTTAGGATCAATTGGCGGCATTTTTAAAGGCCGTGTTGATGAGGAGTTTTATGAGGAATTGGAAGAAGCTTTAATCATGGCCGATATTGGTGTGCAAACCGCCTGTGAACTGGCCGAAAGATTACGCAAAGTAGCCAAAGAAGAAAAAATCAAAGAGCGCCAAGATTTATGGCAAGTTATGCAAAGAGAAATGACCGATATGCTCTTAGGTGCAGGTAGCGGCATTATTGAATTGGCCGAAGATCGTTTAAATATCATTATCTTAACCGGGGTTAATGGTGCCGGTAAAACAACTACTATCGGCAAGCTAACCTCGCTTTATAGCAAGCAGGGCAAAAAAGTTTTGTTGGCCGCAGCCGATACCTTTAGGGCAGCCGCTGCCGACCAATTAGCAATTTGGGCAGAGCGTTCGCAGGTTGGGCTAATTCGTCAAGGCGAGGGTGCCGACCCCGCTGCGGTTGTATTTGATGCTATAGCTGCAGCTAAGTCTAGGCAAGCCGATATTTTAATTATCGATACAGCCGGTCGATTACAAAATAAAAAGAATTTAATGGAAGAATTGGCCAAAATTGGACGCATCATCAATAAAGAAGCCGAGAATGCCAAAGTGCAAAGCTTTTTAGTTTTGGATGCCGGTACCGGCCAGAATGCTATTTCCCAGGCACAACTTTTTGGCGAGGCAGTTCACTTAGATGGCTTAATCCTAACCAAGCTGGATGGAACTGCTAAAGGCGGCGTGGTAGTGGGGATTAGCTATGAAAGTAATTTGCCTTTAAAGATGATTGGGGTAGGGGAAGGCATTGAAGATTTACGGCCTTTTGATGCTGCCGATTTTGTTAAAGCCTTATTTAATAGCGGGGAGGGTGCAGAATGAAACCTTTAGCAATAATTTGCGGCACAGGCTTAGAGGATTTTCCTTTATTAACTCAGGCCTCTGAACAGGTAATTAACACCCCTTATGGTGATGCCAGCGTTTATACAACCGAATATAATGGGCGACCTTTGATTTTTTTGCCGCGCCATCAAAAAGGGCATAGTTTACCACCTCATTTAATTAATTATCAAGCAAATATTTATGCTTTGGCTAAGCTAAAGGCGCAAGAAGTTTTATCTTTTTGTTGTGTTGGCAGCCTGCGCGAGGATTGGCCACCCGGCAGCCTGGCCTTATGTGATCAATTTATCGACTTTACTTGGGGGCGTGCCGGTACATTTTGTGGCGAAGGCCTGGTAGACCATGTTGATATGACTAATCCTTATTGTCTTAACTTGCAAGAAAAGCTTAAGAAAGCTGCCCAAAATGCCGGCCTAAAACTACATGAAAAAGCAACATATATTTGTACCCAAGGGCCACGCTTAGAAACTGCCGCCGAAATTAAAGCCTTTAGGATTTTAGGGGCAGACATTGTGGGTATGACTGCTGTTCCGGAAGCATCACTTGCTATCGAAGCAGGGCTTTGTTATAATTCGGTGGCGATGATTGTTAACTTGGCAGCCGGCATGGCGGCCGAGGTATCTATGGATGAAATTTATCGCTTGCTTAAATTGCAGCAAAATGATATGCAAAAATTATTAAGCTCTTTTATCGATTTAGCCGATTATCAGCTTAGTTGTGCTTGTGCTGATCATAAGTTGAAGGGTTTAAATATCAAATAATTAATTTTGAGGAGCAAAAATGAATATTTTAATAGAAAATGCCAGCATAGTTACAATGAATAGTACGGATGATCCAATAATCAAAGGCAATATTGTAATTAGTGATGGGCAAATTGCGGCAATTGGCTCGCAGCTAAAAGGGCAACCTATTTATCAAAAAATGATTTTTGATAAGATAATAGATGGCAGCAATAAAGCTGTTTTGCCCGGTTTAATAAATAGTCATACCCATGCGGCTATGAGTTTGTTCAGAGGTTTTGGCGATGATATGGCTTTGATGGATTGGCTATTTAAGCGAATTTTTCCGGTTGAGGATAAGCTACAAGCAGCCGATGTTTTAGCCGGCAGCCGTTTGGCAATTCTGGAAATGCTTAAAAGCGGCACTACTTGCTTTGCCGATATGTACTTTTTTTGCGAACAGTTAGCGCAAGCGGTTGAGGAGGCCGGCATTCGTGCTGTGATTAGCCGGGGCATCAACTCTTTTGCCGATGATGGTGGTAAACAAAAATTGGCCGAGGCTTTAGCCTTTGCTCAAAATTATCAAAATTCAGCAAATGGCCTGATAACTACTATGATTGCCCCTCATGCCCCTTATACATGCAATAAAGAATATTTGGCCGATATTGCGGCTTGTGCTCGTCAGCATCAAATTCCGCTTCATATTCACTTGGCCGAAACCGAGGACGAAAACAGGCAGATTTTAGAACGGGATAATTGCCGCCCAACTGCCCTATTGCATGCTGTTGATTTTTTCAAGGATAATCATGTTTTGGCGGCTCATTGTGTATATTTAAATGAAGAAGAATTGGTATATCTTAAAAATTATAATTTCCATATTGCCCATAACCCAATTAGCAATATGAAATTAGCTAGCGGGCTTGCGCCAATTAGCCAAGCATTTAAGCAGGGCTTAAATATTGGTTTGGGTACTGATAGCGCTTGCAGCAATAATAATTTAGATATGTTTGAAGAAATTAAGCTGGCGGCAATTATGGCCAAACTGCGCGAAAAAGAGGCTACTGCTTTACCGGCTTATCAAGCCTTGCAGATGGCCACTGTTAATGGTGCCAAGGCTTTAGCTTTAAATAAATGTGGTTATTTAGCTACAGGTATGAAAGCCGACCTTATCTTAATTGATTTAGATAAGCCGCATTTTTATCCGCGTCATGATTTAATTCCGCATTTAGTTTATGCAGCCAGTGGCCACGATGTGGATACGGTGATTATTAATGGTCAAATCATTATGGAAAATCGGCAAATGCTTACATTAGATGAAGAAAAGATTTGCTATGAAGCCGAAAAAGTAGCCCAAGATTTATGCTATCACAGAAATTAAGGAGAATTTTATGCGCATTGCAATTGATATTATGGGTGGCGATAATGCCCCGGCCGAAATTATCGACGGAGCGGTAAATATTGCCCGTAAATATCCCGATTATCAGCTGATTTTGGTTGGCAAGAAGGAGGTATTACCTGCCAATTTGCCCCCAAACTGCCTATTTCATGAAGCAACCGAGGTTATGGCTATGGATGAAAGCGTGGAGAATTTACGTCATAAACCAAATTGCTCGATTTGGCAAGCTACCTTGCTGGTTAAAGAGAATAAAGCCGATGCGATAATTTCGGCCGGCTCCACAGCAGCCCAAATGGCAGCAGCTATCTTATTATTAGGGCGCATTAAAGGAATTAGCCGCCCTGCTATTTGCAGTGTAATTCCGGGTATACATGCCGATCGTTTAGTTTTGGATATTGGCGCTAATGCCGATTGTACAGCGCAAATGCTTTATCAATTTGCCGCCATGGGGCATAGCTATGCCCAAATTATCTGGCAAAAGGAGCATCCTCGAATTGCTCTTTTGGCCAATGGAACCGAGGATCATAAAGGCAATCAATTAACTAAAGAAGCTCATGAATTATTAACTAATTCTAACTTTAACTTCATCGGTAATCAAGAAGGCCGCGACTTATTTAAGGGCGATTTTGATGTATTGGTGGCCGATGGTTTTTCCTGCAATATTGCTATTAAAGCAGCAGAAGGAGCGGTAGCTGCCATTATGCACTTTTTAAAAGAGGAGCTAACATCTAGTTTTAGTCGCAAAATCGGTGCCGCTATCATTAAGCCGGGTTTGCTCAAAATTAAGAATAAGCTTAATTATCAGCAAGTAGGCGGCGCACCGCTTTTGGGTGTAAACGGACTTAGTATTGTTTGTCATGGCAGCTCTAAAGCCATGGCCATCGAAAATGCCTGTATCTTGGCTGCCCAATGTATCGAGCGGGATTTTGTTCAAAGCTTAGCTAAAACTTTTAAGAATTAGCTATTTTTAGCGCAAATCTGCATATATATGGTATACAAATAAAGTATAGTCTATAATAAGGAGAGGTATAATGATACAAGAAGAAGATCGAATACGTGAAATTTTGGCCGAAAAGCTAGAGATTAAAGAAGAAGAATTAGCCGATGATTTGCATTTAGATAATTTGTTTTTAGATTCTTTGGATATTTTGGAATTGGTAGTGGCGATTGAAAAGGAATTTGATATTAGCCTTGATGATGAGCGCTTTATGGCCTGCGAAACAGTGCATGAAGTAGCCGAATTGATTAATACTGCCTTAAAGGAATGATAAGGAGATTGCTGTGATTGTAGTTAAACCCGAAATTGATCAAAAAATTGCCGGCTTTGGCCAAAAAATTAATTTTCCACCGGATAAGATCGACTTATTAATGCAAGCATTTACTCATCCTACTTTTTTTGAGGGTAATAAGCCGACTATACCTTTGGATAATCAGCGTTTGGAGTTTTTAGGCGATGCGGTTTTAGATATGGTTGCCGGTGCATACTTATACAATGCTTTTCCCGAGTTGCGTGAAGGGGATTTGAGTAAAATGCGGGCAGCAGTTGTTTGCGAGCAGTTTTTGGCCAAGGAAGCCGAAAAATTAAAAATTGGTTCTTTATTACGCTTAGGTAAGGGTGCTGAGGTTAGTGGCGATCGTAGCCGTCCTTCGGTTTTAGCCGATGCTTTTGAAGCTTTGGTTGGCGCTATGTACCAGGCGGTTAACTTTGAGTTTGCTCGTGATTTTATTATTAACTGCTTTGGCGAACAAATGGATAAATTAACTAAGGACGATTTTGAAGATAAAAAGAGCATGCTGCAAGAATTAGTGCAAAAAGAGGCTGGCTTTGGAGTTAGTTATCGCCTGCTTAAAACCTCTGGCTTAAGCCATGCATTATTATTCGAAAGTGCTGCATACTGCCGTTTTCAGATATTGGGTAGGGGCGAGGGTAATAGCAAAAAGGAAAGCGAACAGGCCGCTGCTGCCGATGCTTTGCGCAATAAAGATCTTTGGCTAGCCAAAATTATTAAGAAATAAGCTGTTTCTTTTCTTTTGAGGATAGAAAAGAAACCTTTTGCTTTGATAGGTTTTACTAGATTTATGCCGAATATATCTTTAATACATATTATGGCAGCCTTTGCTTTTTGCAGGCTGTTCCTTTTTTAGTTACCGGGGTGCAAATTATGGAAAAAAATATTCTTGAAATCACTAATATTAGCAAAAGTTTTGGCGATAATGCCGTTTTACATAATCTATGTCTTCAGATTCAAAGTGGTGAGTTTATTACTTTGCTAGGCTCAAGTGGCTGTGGCAAAACCACTTTGCTCAGAATTATAGCCGGTTTGGAAACCCCCGATCAGGGCCAAATTTTTTTGGAAGGGCAAGATATCAGCGCTTTGCCCCCTAATAAGCGAGACATGAGCATGGTTTTTCAAAATTATGCTCTTTTTCCGCATATGAATGTGGGCGCTAATATTGGCTATAGTTTAAAATTAAAAAAAGTTGATAAAAGCGCTATTAAGCAGGCTGTTAGCGAAGCTTTAGCCTTGGTTCGGCTGGAGGGTTTTGAATCACGCATGCCCGGCGAGCTTTCCGGAGGCCAAAAGCAAAGGGTTGCTATTGCTCGCAGCATTATCGGCAAGCCTAAGCTTTTACTTTTGGACGAGCCTTTAGGAGCATTAGATTTGCAGCTCAGGCGGCAAATGCAAAATGAATTGAAGCGCTTGCAAAAGCAATTAGGTATCACTTTTATCTATATCACCCATGATCAGGAGGAGGCTCTTAATATGTCGAGCCGCATTGTAATTATGCGGGAGGGGCATTTTGAGCAAATCGGTACTCCATCAGAAATTTATGATAGCCCGCAAACATCTTATACGGCCACCTTTGTTGGCAATGCTAATTTAATTGAGGGGATTGTCCAAAGCCTTGATCCCGAGCATGATATTATGTTAGTTAAATGCGAAAATTGCCTGCTGGAAGCACCTATGTACAAACATCAATTTAAGATAAACGAACAAGTTCGCTTGGCAATTCGCAGCGAAAATATTCTGTTTACCGATAGCAGTAACCAGGACGCTTTGCCGGCCATTGTTACCGAAAGAACCTTTATTGGTGGTCAGTTGCGGCTTAATCTTAAAACTGATCATGGCCTGGATTTAGTAGCTAGCCGCCATGGCCTTAATTTGGCAGCCGATGTTGGCGAGCGCGTGCATCTGTTTTTTGAGGCCAAACATGTAATTCCTGTCGATATTGATAATTTTTAAATCTTTATCCAACCTTGCAATAAGTTTAAGGAGGTGAGGGCAGTTAATAAATCTAAAACTATTTGGCTTACACTTTTGCCGCTTTATCTATTTACAATCATATTTATAGCAGGGCCTATGCTTTATATGCTTTATATTAGCTTTGCAACCCCCAGCGAATCTTGGGGTATTATTCATCAATTTAGCCTCAAAAACTATTTGAATATTTTTGATCCGGTTTATTTAAATACTTTTGTTCAGTCATTTAAATTGGCCCTTACCAGCACCTTTTTTGTGGTTTTAATTGGTTATCCATTTGGCTATTTTATGGCTAGATTATCGGCTAAAAGTAAAAAATTAATGCTGATTTTATTGATGATACCCTTTTGGACAAACAGTTTAATCAGGCTTTATGGCTTTATCATTATCTTAAGAGCCGGCGGCACTTTAGATAGCTTTTTAATGTTTTTAGGCATAACTGATGATCCGTTAAAACTGCTTTATACCTACCCGGCCGTGGTAATTGGCATGGTTTATGCCCTTTTGCAGTTTATGATTTTAAGCGTATTTTCCAGTGCCGAAAAGATGGACTTTAACCTGGTAGAAGCAGCCAGAACTTTAGGGGCATCAAAATTACAGGCTTTTTTAACGGTAACTTTAAAATTAACAATGCCCGGCTTATTATCGGGAATAATTTTAACTTTCATCCCCAGTATGGGCTTGTTTTTCATCGCCGATATCTTAGGTGGCAATACCATAGTTTTAGTCGGCAGCCTAATACAAGATCAATTACTTAAGGCGCATAACTGGCCTTTTGCCGCCGCTTTGGCTATGCTGCTTATGGTTTTCACCACCCTTTTAATTTCTTTATATAAACGTATTACCAATAGCGATGAATTGGAGGGTTTGGCTTAATGAAGAAAAACCCTGCTCAAGCGCATAAATCTAAATTCACCTTTGCTAATATTTACTTAATATTTATTACTTGCCTAATTTATATGCCAATTGTGCTGGTGATTATCTATTCTTTTAATGAAAGTAAAATTTCCAGCATTTGGGGTGGCTTTTCTTTAAAATGGTATCAAGAGCTTTTTAGAGATAAAGAGATGTTCGAGGCCCTAGTCAATAGCATTATTTTGGCCTTATCTTCCAGTTTTGCAGCCGCTATTATCGGTACTTTAGGCGCCATTGGTTTTAGCAAAGTAAAAACCAAAAGCCAAAAACCGATCGAAATATTAACCATGCTGCCAATTATGATTCCGGAAATTATTCTGGCTATGGTCTTTTTAGTTTTCTTTTCCTTAATCGGGCTACCTTTTGGCATGACAACCCTAATTATCGGCCATACCACTTTTTGCATTCCTTATATTTTTATGTTGGTAAAGGCCAGGTTGGTTGGTATGGATCAAAGTTTAATCGAGGCTTCAAAGGATTTAGGGGCAGGCAGTATGCGAGCATTTTTTGATATCACCATGCCGCTTTTAGCACCGGCAATTTTAAGTGGTATGCTCCTTAGTTTTGCCATGAGTTTTGATGATGTTATTATCAGCCTTTTTGTAACCGGGGTTAATGTTAATACGCTGCCAATTAAGGTATATACTCAATTACGCACCGGCATTACTCCGGAAATCAATGCTCTATGTACAATTATGCTGGTTACAACTATTGTGCTTGTTTTTTTGAGCAATCTAATTGGTCGCTCGAATTACAATAAATAACTTTTTATGGAGGAATTTTATGAAAAAACTATTTACCATGCTCTTAACTCTAAC
This sequence comes from uncultured Peptococcaceae bacterium, assembly GCA_964368605.1. Lineage (GTDB taxonomy): Bacteria > Bacillota > Dehalobacteriia > UBA4068 > UBA4068 > CAYJBP01. The sequence goes on from CAYJBP010000009.1 coordinate 12,021, forward strand.
TTTAGGCCTTGGCTTACTAGCCGGCTGCGGCGGCGATAGCGCAGCCCCTGTCGAGGAAGCTCCCACCGGCAGCGAAGCTGAAGCCAGCGCCGACGATACTACTGATGATGAACAGGCAGCAGCCGAAGCCGGCGAGCTAAACCTATTTACCTGGGAGGGAATGTTCCCACCCGAAGTTTTAGAGGCCTTTACCGCCGAAACAGGCATTACCGTTAACTATTCCAGCTTTGATAGCAATGAAACTATGCTTTCGCGCTTGCAAGCAGCCGATGGTGGCGATTATGATTTGATTATCGCTGATGATTATATCAGCGAAACCGTAATAGCCGAAGGTTTGGCTATGCCCTTGGATAAAGAACTTATCCCCAATCTGGCTAATGTAAATCCTGTCTATCAAGGGCAGTTTTTCGATCCTGAGGATATGTATACCGTACCACATGGCGCCGGCGTACAAACCATTGTTTATGATCCTGCCCGCTTAGATATTGAGATTTTGGGTTATGCTGATTTATGGAATGAGGCCTTAGCCGATGATTTGGCCGTGGTTGGCAATTATCGAGTAGTAAATGGCATGGCCTTAAAAGTGCTTGGCGAAAGCTATAATGTAGAAGATATTGCTACTATTGAGGCTGCCGCAGCCAAGCTAAATGAGCTGGCTCCGAATATTCGTTTAATTAAAGATGATAATTTGCAGGATGATTTATTATCGGGCGAGGTATCTGCTGCTGTAATGTATACCAGCCAGGTAACCATGGCTATGTTGGCTAATCCCGAGCTTAAGGTAGTGTATCCTTCCGAAGGTGTAGGCTTTGGTTTAATCGTGCAGTTTATTCCGGTTAATGCCCCCAATTCGGCTGCAGCCCATGCTTTTATCGATTTTATTTTGCGCCCCGAAATTGGCAAGCAAAGTTTTGAATGGCTGGGTTATTATTGCACCAATCAAGCCGCCGATGCCTTGATTGCCGATGAATATAAACCCTTTTTAACATTACCTGCCGACTTTGATAATGCAACCGAAATGATTCAAAATATCAGCTTAGAGGCCGACGAAGCCCATGTAAAAGCCTGGACTGAGTTTAAATCTTTAAGCGGACAATAAGCTGCTTTTGTTTAAATATTTACATACTTGGCTTTATTTTGTAAACGGACAGCCATGCCTTAGAGGCTGTCCGTTTTTTATTAATTATTGGCCAATATTTTTTAACAAATATGGCTAATTTGATTTGTGACGGCTTGACCGATTAGCCATATATTATAGTATAATACTATTTTAGATTGAGGAATATTATGATAGAAAATTATAAACGTAAAGCTTTTGCTATACTTTTTGGTCAATCAATATCTTTACTTAGCAGCTCTATTATGCAAATGGCTATTGTATGGCATATAACTTTAGCTACCGGTTCGGCATTAAATTTAACTTTAGCTACTTTAGCAGGTTTTATGCCGCAGGCAATTTTAGGCTCATTTACCGGCCCTATTATCGACCGCTACCCCAAAAAACAAATTTTAATTATGGCCGATTTAGGGATTGGCATAATTAGCTTGGGTTTAGCAATTTTGGCTTTTACCGATAATATGCCTATTTGGGCAATACTTATTGTTTTAGTATTGCGCTCACTTTGCAATGCTTTTCATGAACCGGCTACCCAAACCCTTACGCCATTAATTGTGCCTAAAGAGTATCTCATGCAATATGCAGGATATGCCCAAACATTTTTATATATGAGCTTAATTTTAAGTCCCGGTTTAGCAATTGCTTTATATGATATCTTACATATTTCTTTTATTATATTATTAGACACAGTAGGTGCACTTTTAGCAACAATTATCCTATTAATTGTAAAACTACCTAAAGAAAACTTTAGTCATCAAGATAGTAAAAAAACATATATCATTAAGGAAACTAAAGAAGGTTTGCGCTTATTAAAAAAACAAGAAGGAATTATAGCGCTTGTAATATTGGGTATTTTGTACTGCTCAATTTATGCCCCGATCGGTACACTTTATCCACATATTTCCTTAATTTATTTTAAAATAACTACTGCTCAGGCAGGATATGTTGAAATTATTTTGGCTATTGGCTCTCTTCTTGGTGCTTTTACCCTTGGCCGCTTTGCCCATAAAATTCCTAAAATTCAAGGCATGGCCGGTTCGATTTTATTATATGGTTTAAGCATTTTTATAATTGGTTTACTGGCAAGCGATAATTATTATGTATTTATGATTTTGTCTTTTATTACCGGTTTTGCTATTCCTTTTTACCATGGTATCAATCGTGCGATCTGCCAGTTAACCATACCACAGGAATTTTTAGGCAGAGCCTTTGCGGTAATAAATAGTTCCCGCAATTTCGGCATGCCTTTAGGCTTAATTGCCGGTGGCATCTTTGCCGATTTTAGTGGTGTAAATATTCTTTTTATTATTGCAGGTATTATGGCTATAATTTTAGGAATGATTGTTTTAAAATTACCATCTTTGCAAAGATTTAGAAATTTATAATGGCTATTTGTGTTAAAAATAATAAATCTAATTTAAAATATGGTATAAATTAAGTTAGTTAAAAAAACTTATATTTGACGTTTATCAAATCGTCAAATTAAAGCCTCTTTTTTCTGCAAAATTTACATATATTTTTATCAAAAAACAGCATGTTTTTACATATTATTTTATATGTCGTAAAATATCTTAATATTCTTACAAAAAAAACATTGTTTGAATATTGGTGTTATGATATAATGTCTACAAATATTATATAACTAAATATATACATTATATAAATAGGCATATTAAATATTAGACCATAGCCAACCAACCTTAAATATAGCAAAATATAAATTTTGCTAGTAAAAATATAAAAGGGGATATGACTATGAAAAGAAAAAAGAAGATTATCGCAATTACCCTATTTATTGTCTGGATATTATTTGCTATTCCTTTAACTGCCTTTGCAAGTGATATCACGATAACCGCTATTGAACCCTTAGATGACTCCGTTGCCCTGCAAAAATACTATGTTAATGATGCAATTACCGAGCCAAACTTGCCAATGTTTCTTAAAGTTTATACCCAGAATATCAATAACGGAGCAAATTATATAAATGTTGATATAAGCTGGGTATTAAATCAAAACCAAAATTTTAGTACTTTGTCTGCAACTACTTTTATTTATACGGCACAAATTATTGATAATCAAAATCAATATGTCCTGGAAGAGGGGCTAAACTTGCCTACAATTGAGGTGCAAATTATTGATCCCGATAAGCCTAAGGTGCAGATTGCTTTTGATTTACCTATAGAAATAAATTTTGATGACGATATCCCACTTGCTACTGCAAGCGTAAATGGTACAAGCTTAGATAATAATTTGATATCGTATACTTATACAGATAGTTTTAATGTAACTTATGATGGTTTGCCTCAAAAAGGGGATTTCCCTTATAATTATTATTCGGCAGATACTTACCATATAACTGCAACTATTGCCTCTACCGAGGAATATGATGGCGCAACTATTACCCAAAAAATTAAAATTATAGAAGATTTGCAATTAGCTTGGGTCGATTATAGCTTATTTGGTTTAACCTTAATCGAGATGAATCAAAAAAAGCAAATTGAGGATATTTATACGATTTTTCCCTTAATAGAGTATGCTAGTGTAAATAGTTTAGGAGAATTGCTTTATTTAAAGCAAAATATTGACCCAATTCAGCTAACAAAGATTGATTTACCAGGTCTTAATCCAGATATTCATCAAGTAGATATTGTCTATATTTCTTGGGATGACGGCAATATTGCTATGGATAAAGCAAGCATATTCACCGACTATTTAGAGTTTGACTCATCTAAGAGTGATAGTTTTGCTTTATTTATTAAAAAGACTGAAAAACCGCCAGTTACTCCTCCCGATCATCCAATAGTTGATGATACTACTGATCCTCCAATAGTCGATGATACTACTGATACGGATTTACCGCCAAGCCAATCACCGCATAATAATAATGATATTGATAAGAATAATGATCAGCCGCAAGATGATAATTTGGAATTAATTGCGGAAACGCCTGCTTTAGACAATATTGAAAGCCAAACACTAAATTCAAACCAAGTAACTACCATTACAGAGCAAGCATTGCCAACAGCTGATATTCAGGTGGCCGGCATTGAGCAGAACCAGGTAATTCCATCTGCTAATGAAGCGGCACCGGTTGCCAACACCAATCCAATTACCGAAACCTATTCAAGTAATTCGTCTGAGGAAGGTGTTGATATACCTGCAAGCCCTACTCCTCTTGCCAATCATACAAATCCTCAAACCGGGGTAGCAAATAGCAGCCCTGCTGCATCAGGGCACTTTGATAAGCTGTCGGTCGGTTTTCGTAAAAAAGAGTGGGATATTTGGCAAGATTAAATATACGAATTATTTTTTACACTTAAATTAGATTAACTTAATATTTTTTAATCAGATAATTTACGAAGCCCTCTAAAGTAAATTCCTGCTAAATAGGATAATTAGCTGTAAACTGCTATTAATTCAATTTTGCAGAATTAGCTACTAGAGGGTTTTTGTATTTGATAAATTGATGCAACTTATAACTATAGTTCTGTATTTGTTTAAATTAATAACCGAATTGATTTATAGTTAAATAATAGTTTAAAATCCGACTAAGAAGGATTATTGTTTTATGGATGCATTGCTCTAGCAGGAAAAAGAACTTAAATGTCGAATTATTATCAAGTGAAAAAATCACCTTTTATGGGCTTAATTCGAGGAAAAAAATGGATAAAAATCCTAAAACTGACCTGGCATGGGATATAGAAAGCTATCTTAACTATTTAATAGTTGAAAAGTCTTTATCCGAACATACCATTGCTGCTTATGAAAATGATTTGCAACAATTTTTAAATTTTTGCCTAATGGTAAATATCAGCAAATCACCTGCTATACAGCGTGAACATATTAGTAAGCATATTCATAGTTTACATGATCAAGATAAAACACCTACTACAATTTCACGCCATTTAGCTGCTATTAAGGGGTTTTGTACTTTTATTTGCAATGAGTATGGGCTTGAGGATAATCCCAGCACCAATATAAAACGCCCGCGTTTAGACAAATACTTGCCACAGGTTTTATCTATAGAGCAGGTAGATGCCCTTTTACTATTACCGGATACCGAAACAGCTCGTGGCCAAAGGGATAAGGCAATGTTAGAGATGATTTATGCCTGCGGTTTTCGAGTTTCGGAATTGCTTAATATAACTTTATATGATATTAATCAGGATTTAGGTTTTGTTCGCTGCCTTGGTAAGCGCGAAAAAGAGCGTATTGTTCCCATTGGCAAAACTGCCCTTATCGCTTTAGAAGCATATTGTGCCTGGGGACGTAATCAATTATTAAAGCAGGGCAAAGCTCAGGAATTGTTTTTGAATAAAAATGGTCAAGCTCTTACACGCCAAGGGTTTTGGAAAATAATCAAGGCCTATGGTAAAATCATTAATATTGATCTTACACCGCATACAATGCGCCATTCTGTGGCAACTCATCTGCTGGCAAATGGGGCAGATTTGCGCCTAGTACAGGATTTTTTAGGGCATAGTGATATTACGACCACTCAAATTTATACTCATATAGCCGATAATCATTTACGACAAGTTTATGCAAAGAATCATCCACGCTCTTAACTATTATTGAAAATCATGATATTTAGATGATTTTATTCGATTAAATCAAATACTTTTATTTTAAAGGAGTAATAATGAACGATATTTTTATAATTATTATAATGGCATTAGGCTTAATTGTCACTTTAATAATTATCAACCAACTGATAAATCGTAATTTTGAGCAACAAAAAGCATTATTACAACAATCGATTAATCATCAACAGCTGCAAATCCAGCAATTACGCCAAGAGATAATGGCTCATCAAAGCGAACGAAGCGAAGCATTATTATTGCAAATTAATACTTTACGTGAAAATAATGATAGCCGCATGCTAAATTTAAGAGATACAGTGGATCAAAAGCTGCTTAATTTGCAGCAAAGTAATGAGCAAAACTTACAATTAATTCGCCACACTGTTGATGAAAAATTAGAGCAAACCCTAGGTAAGCGCTTAGGTAATTCGTTTGCCTTGGTTAGCGAGAATTTAGAGCAAGTCCATCGCGGCTTGGGCGAAATGCAAAATTTGGCTAAAGGGGTAGGAGATTTAAAAAAAGTTTTATCAAATGTTAAAAATCGTGGTATTTTAGGTGAAATGCAATTAGAGCGACTACTGAGCGATATGCTTAGCCCTTATCAATATCGCAGTAACATTGCTGTTAACCCCCAAAATAATTGGCGTGTTGAATTTGCCATCTGCTTGCCTGGCCAGGACGAAAGCCATCCTTTATATCTGCCAATTGATGCAAAATTTCCATTAACTGATTATGAGCTACTCCTAGATGCCGAGGAGGCCGGTGATGGTGAAGCTATGCTTTTAGCCGGCAAAAATTTGGAAACAAGAATTAAAGCCTTTGCCAAAGATATTTCCGATAAATATATTTGCCCACCTTATACCACAGATTTTGCGATTATGTTTTTACCTTTAGAAGGACTGTATAGTGAATTAGCACGCCGCCCTGCTCTTTTGGAAATTTTACAAAAACAGTATCACATAATTCCGGCCGGGCCGGTCAGTTTAGCTGCTTTATTAAATAGTCTGCAAATGGGCTTTCGCAGTTTGGCAATCGAGGCCCATGCCCAAGAAGTATGGCATATTTTAGCAGATGTTAAGTCTGGATTTAATGATTTTGGCTTATTATTACAAAAAACACAAAAGAAATTGCAGGAAGCCAGTAATAGTATTGATAATGCAGCACGAAAAAGTCGCAATATCGAGCGAAGCCTGCGTAGGGTAGGGGAGGAACAATCAGAACAGAATATTCGACTAATAAATGAAGATGAAGAGTAGAGTTACTTATTTATAGTTAAGTCTTTTATATAATTAGCCTTATAAATTCAAAACTGCATCAACTATTTTTTCTATCGCTATATAAAAAAGGTTTAATATAAAATATCTTGGCTAAGAGTTAACATATAAGCAACTAATGATAATACAATATTTTTTCGAC
>CAYJBP010000009.1:19236-23221 GCA_964368605.1 uncultured Peptococcaceae bacterium
ATGAGGATAAATGATTATAAATTGCTCTATATGGGCAATCAAAATAGAGGAGGATAAGATGGTAAAACTAATTTCCTGGAATGTAAATGGCGTTAGAGCAATGGTAAAAAAGGGTGCTATGGAGCAAATAATTGATCAAAATCCGGATGTTTTTTGCATTCAAGAAATAAAGGCTAAGCCAGAGCAGGTCCCTACAGACTTAACTAATTGGCAGGGGTATCATCCTTTTATTTGCTCAGCAGAGCGCCCCGGTTATAGCGGCGTAGCAACATTTAGCCGTGCAAATCCTCTAAGTACCAGCTATGGGCTGGGTATTGAGCGTTTTGATATCGAAGGACGGGTGTTAATTAATGAGTTTACCGATTTTACGGTATTTAATTGTTATTATCCAAATGGCGGTGGCAGCAAAGAACGCTTACAATATAAAATGGATTTTTATGATGATATGTTAGCCTGGGCAAAAGATTATAAAAAGCCTTTGATTATTTGTGGTGATGTAAATACTGCTCATCAAGCTATTGATTTGGCTAGACCTAAAGAAAATGAAAAATCGACAGGCTTTTTGCCGATGGAGCGAGAATGGATTGATAATTTAATTGGTGCCGGATTTGTAGACACCTTTAGGTTATTTAATCAAGATGGAGGTAACTACAGCTGGTGGGATATGAAAACCAGAGCTAGAGATCGTAATATAGGTTGGCGCATCGATTATTTCTTTATTAGCGAAGATTTGGTACCAAGGGTAAAAGCAGCACAAATTTTACCGGACATTTTAGGTTCTGACCATTGCCCTGTTACGCTGGAACTGGACTTTTAAACTGTTAATTGCGATATAAATGCGGAACAACAATGATGAAATGAGGGCTAAACATGACTATCAATACACAGAACTCATCAAAACTTGGTTTTGGACTAATGCGCTTACCTAAAAAAAATGATCAATTCGATTTAGAGCAAATTAAACAAATGATAGATGATTATTTAGCTGCAGGTTTAAACTATTTTGACACCGCATATGCTTATTTAGGCTCTGAAGAAATTGCCAGAAAAGTTTTGGTAGAGCGCTATCCGCGGCAAGACTATTTTTTGACCACAAAATTGCCTATTTGGGAAATGAAGTCTGCTGACGACGCTGATAAGTTTTTTGCAGAGCAACTTGAGCGTGCAGGCGTAGATTATTTTGATAATTATATGTTGCATAGCATCACAACCGAAGCGCATTATGCCGGATATGAAAAATTTTCCTGTTTTCAGTGGGGTATAGCTAAAAAAGCAGCAGGCCTAATTAAACATTTTGGCATATCTTTTCATGGGAACCCGCCACTCTTAGAGCAAATTTTAGATGAGCATCCGGAAATAGAATTTGTCCAAATTCAAGTAAATTATTTGGATTGGGATAGTAAAGTAATTTACTCAGGAGAATTATATAAACTTTTACGTAAGCGAAATATGCCAATTATAATTATGGAACCGGTTAAAGGTGGACTTTTAGCAAATGTAAGCGCTGAAGTAAATGATTTATTCAATACTGTTCATCCTGGAAAATCAGCTGCTGCCTGGGCATTGTCTTATGCGGCATCTCTTGACGGGGTAATTACCGTTTTAAGCGGCATGTCTAATTTAGAGCAAATGACCGATAATTTAGCGACATTCACTAATTTTCAAGCATTTAGCGAAACTGAATACCAAACGATTGAGCAAGTAATTAATTTAATGCGCAAAAATAAATTAATCGATTGCACTGATTGCAAATATTGTTTAAAGTCCTGCCCGCAAAATATCAATATTCCGCAAATATTTAATATTATTAATAGTTTTCGTACAACAGGTTATGATCGGATTATTCACTTAATGTACAAGGATACTATACCCCAAAATAATAATGCCTCAGCATGCATTGCCTGCGCCAAATGTGAGCAGCAATGTCCACAGCACTTGCCAATCAGCAAACTAATGGCAGAAAGTGCTGCAATTTTAAGCAAAGATTTAGCTTAAGAGGATTTAAATCATAGCAGTAATTTTGATTAAAGATTAAAATTATATCCTAGAGGTTAAAGTTAAGCCTAGGTTATTTGCTAATTATTATACAAGAATCAGTTTATTTATATATTGAAGCAAATACAGAAGAACCATGCACTAAGTGTTAGTTATAAGTATCAAATTTGATTAAGAGGAGTTGTAAGTATGCTTACCATTTTGCTGTACTTTTTTATTTTTATTGCGGTTATTGATATAGCCTTAATAATTTGTTTATTTGCTTGCCCACCGGGTAAATTGCAAAAAATAATATTTTATTTTTTAAGTATATTTGTGATCATAATTTCTTTAATTGATTTTGTAAGCCAAGCTAGCAATAATATTTTGGGCAAAATTATAGGATTAATGCCTGCAGTTATAGCCTTAATAGCAGCTATTGGCTATACCAAAAATATTAAAGTTATTCTAATGAAAATTCTACTTATTGTAGCTGTAATAATTAATGCCTTGTCAATGATGCTTTTTTAATCAGTATTAAATTTTGTAATAAAGGGTAGGGGACTATATGCAGTATTATATTCAAACTTTTGGCTGTCAGATGAATGAAAATGATAGCATGATTATGCGATCTATTTTAAAAAAAATGGATTATACTGAAACGACAGTGCTTGAAAATGCCGATATTATTATTGTAAATACATGTTGCGTGCGGCAAAACGCCGAAAATAAAGCTATCGGTTTTATTGGCAACCTTAAAAAACTTAAAGCGGCAAATAAGTCTTTAACTATAGTTGTAAGTGGCTGTATGGTTCAAAAACATGGCACAACACAGGAACTTTTGAAAAAGGCCAAGCATATTGGGGTTCTTATTGGTACTTTTGCCTTACCGCGTTTAGGGCAATATATAATTAATTATCAAAGTAATGGCCAAGTTATTGTAGATATCGAAGAAAATTATGATAATACTGATGCTCAAACAGAAAATAATTTAGCAGAGAACTCTTTTCAGGCCAAGATAAATATCATTTATGGTTGTAATAATTTTTGTAGCTATTGTATTATACCTTATGTAAGAGGCAGGGAAAGAAGCAGAGCTCCACATTTAATTATGCAAGAAGTAACTGATCTTGTCGCTAATGGAATTACTGAAATTCAGCTTTTAGGTCAGAATGTAAATTCATATGGTAAAGATTTTGCAGATAAAAAATGGACATTTAATCAATTATTGACAGAGCTAGATAGTATAGAAGGACTGCGTAGAGTGCGTTTTATGACTTCGCATCCAAAAGACATTGATTTGGATTTGATCAAAACAATTTCGAATTCGAATAAAATTTGCCATCATTTGCATTTACCAATTCAATCCGGTAATGATAATCAATTAGAGGCTATGAATAGAGGCTATATATCATCATACTATACAGGGTTGCTGCAATTTATTCGCCATTTAATTCCGGATATAGCTATAACAACCGATATTATCATTGGATTTCCCGGCGAAACAGATGAGGATTTTGCTAAAACTTTAGCCTATATTAAGGAATGCCAATTTGATGCCGTATATGCATTTTTGTACTCTAAACGCAGTGGCACCCCGGCAGGAGATATGCTTAATCAAGTTAGCGAGCAGCAAAAAAGGGAAAGAATGCAGGCCTTTTTAGAAATGCAAAATGAAGTTAGCTTAAGTAAAAACCTCGCCTTAATTGGTAAAAGACAAACAGTATTAGTTGAGGGTGTCAGCAAGAATAATTCTAAAAATTTAAGCGGGCGTACCGATGGAAACAAGATTGTTGTATTAGCTGCCGATTCAAAAATCAAGCCTGGCGATTATATCGAGGTTGAAATTACAAGTGCACAAACTTGGAATTTAGAGGGTAAATATTTGAATCATATTTATTAATATAGGATTAGTAAACAATAGTAGCATTGCTATTGTTTACTTTATTATTAAGTTTACATAATCTGTATTATCGGAACTAAGTTTGATAATAATTAGACTTATATTAAT
>CAYJBP010000009.1:23321-39046 GCA_964368605.1 uncultured Peptococcaceae bacterium
AAAAATGAATATATAATACTTATTATTTTTAAATATAGCCTTTATGTATATAAAAAATACAATTAAATAATAAGCTGTGCTTAATTATTAACAATGTTAATCTGCTAATGTATATGGAATATAGATTATTTGGCCGGGATGAATTATGGACGTAGTTAAGCCATTAATTTTTTTAACCTCATATATTGCTTTGCGTATATCCTGATCAAAGCTGCAATTTTCGCTTACCAGACTCCATAAACTATCATTGTTGCTCACAACTATTTTTTGCAATTGATTAACTTGGCTATAATCTGCTGCATCTGCTTCTCCCTGGGCATTGTTAAAAAGCACACATATAAATAATACTATTACTGATAGCAATATGCAACGACCTTTGCGTAATCTTTTATTTTTCAAATTCATCTTAAATCCTCCTCATTGGAATAATACTTGCATAATAAAGCGAACGATTGTTTCGCGAACTTTTGTTCTATCTATTTGCATTATAACAGAACAAAAGTTCGTTGTCAATAGTTTTTTAGAACAAATGTTTGCTTTTTTGCGAACTATATGCTATAATAGTATTAACGAGGGAAAAAACGGTAATTTATAGGAGGTTTTTATGGTATATGAAAATTTAACAAAGCGTCAAGCTGCTATTTTAGATTTTATTAAGCAAGAAATTAAAGAAAAAGGCTATCCTCCTGCTGTACGGGAAATTGGCTTAGCTGTGGGGCTTAGCTCGCCCTCTACAGTTCATTCTCATTTGCATAATTTGGAATTATTAGGTTATATTCGTCGTGATAAATCCAAGCCACGAGCATTGGAAATTCTTGACAATAGCTCTACCCTGCCCAGCCATGAAATAGTTGAAATACCAATCTTAGGTTCAATTCAGGCCGGTTTACCAGCTTTAGCCGAGGAAAACCTTGAAGATACTTTTCCTATGCCTTTAGATTATGTTCAATCCAATAAGCAGTTGTTTATGCTGCATGTTAAAGGCGAAAGTATGATCGATGCAGGTATTTTTGATGGCGATTTGTTAATTGTTGAAGAGGCTAATTCAGCACGCAATGGGGAAATTATTGTTGCCATGGTTGATGATGATGCTACTGTAAAAACATTTTATAAGGAAAAAGACTATATCAGATTACAGCCGGAAAATAGCTCTATGGATGATATTATTGTCCCTGATGCTAAAATTATTGGTAAGCCAATCGGTCTTTTTAGGCGTTTTTAACATAAAAACAGTTGTCGATAAAGTGTACTTTTTCGACAACTGTTTTTATATCAAATATAATGTAGTTATTTAAACAATGTAGTCCTTTGGTTTATATCAATTTTTAGCTAAAGTTAAAATAAGATTTTTGATAATTTCAGCACAATCACCAACTAATTTATAATCAGCCACATTAAAAATTGGCGCCTGGGGGTCACTATTAATAGCAATTATTTTTTCGGCATTACCAATTCCTGCCAGATGCTGGATAGCTCCGGAAATTCCGCAGGTAATCAAAAGTTTAGGGGCTACCGAGCAGCCGGTTTGGCCAATTTGGTATTTATACTCACACCAACCCATATCAACTAAAGGCCTACTACAGCCAATTGTTCCCCCTAGTAATTCGGCTAAATCAGTGATAAGCTTCATGTTTTTTTGATTACCGATACCTCTACCGGCGGCGATAATAACTTTTGCATCAGCAATACTTTCGCTGATAATTGGCAAATCTTGCAAAACTTGCAGTTTGGAGTTTAAGTTTTCTGGAAATGAAAATTCGATTAATTGCCCTTTTAATTGGTAATTTGGTTCTTTTGCGGGCATTACTCCTGGGCGAACTGTAGCCATTTGTGGCCGATGATTAGGGCAAACTATGGTTGCCATTAAATTGCCGCCAAAGGCCGGGCGAGTCTGTTGCAATAATTGATCTTCAATTTCCAAAATGGTACAATCCGCAGTTAGCCCAGTTTTAAGACGTGCTGCCAGTTTGGGTGCTAATGATCGGCCAAAACCGGTTGCTCCATATAAGATAATCGCCGGTTTATATTTTTCATATAATAGCTCAAGAATATCACTATAAATATCTTCCTTATTTTCGGCCAACTTTTGATCTGAGCAAACTATTACTTTGTCGGCACCATAAGCGAAGAATATATCTGCTTTCTGTGATGCATTTTCGCCAAACAATACTGCTACTAAAGGTTCACCTAAACGGTCGGCTAATTCTCGACCTTTTCCCAATAATTCAAAAGCTACCGGTAAAATAGCTCCTTTGTTCTGCTCTGCAAATATCCAAATACCTTTATTGCCTGAAATATCTATATTTATCTGCTCTTTTTCTATAGTAATTGCCTTAAATGGGCAAGCATCTAAGCATAAGCCACATAGTATGCAAGCCTCTTGATTGATTACTGCAATTTTATCTTGCATATAAATAGCCTGGTTTGCACAGCTTTTCAAGCACTTTTTGCAGCCTTTGCAGGCCGTTTGCGATACCTTTATTCCGCTCATGCCAATACCTCCTTGATAATGCTCGCCATTGCTGCAACCTGTTCGGTTGGGCTGCCTTCTATGCTTATAGCTTGCTGTTTTCGTTCGGGAGTAAATGTTTTAACTACTTGTGTGGGCGACCCGTTTAGACCACAGCGAGCAATATCAGCTTGTAGCTGGGCTGCATCCCAAACTGCGCAGTCGCTTATTAAGCTTTTTTTGATTCCCGGTATAGAGGGCAAGCGAGGCATATTAATTTCTTTAATTACTGTTAAAAGAGCAGGTAAAGCAACCTCTATTTCTTGTTCTCCATAGTCGGTTATTTTTAGGCATTTTACTTTTTTGTGATTGATTTCTAATATTTCTTTAACATCACAAATATGGCTAATATTTAAAGTTTCGGCAAGCTCCGGACCAATTTGCGCAGTGTCGCCATCAACAGCCATTTTGCCGCAAATAATCAAATCAAAATCACCTTGTTTTTTTACGCCTAAAGATAATACATAAGATGTAGCTAAAGTATCGGCACCGGCAAAGGCTCTGTCTGATAATAAGAAAGCATGGTCTGCTCCCCTACTTAGGCAATCACGCAAAATAATTTCTGTAGCAGGTATGCCCATCGATAAAACAGTAATTTCGCCACCTAAATTCTCTTTAATTCTTACAGCCTCTTCTAAAGCATGGCTATCAAAAGGGTTAATCACCGAGGCCTTGCTATCACGGATAATGGTATGCGTAACTGGGTCAAGCCTAACCTCATTAGTGGAAGGAACTTGTTTGGCGCAAACAATAATTTTCATCTAATTACCCTCCTTAAGCTGATTAACCAGCTTGGCTTTAAACATATTATCTTTCCCTAGCAGGGCTTTATTATCTAAAGCAGCCTTAGTTTTTGCCATGCCTTTAATATGGTGATGACCAAACATAATTTCTAAGAAAGCGGCTTTTAATTTGCCAACACCATGCTCGGCAGAAACTGCTCCGCCATTTTCGCTAACAATATTTGCCCAATTGGCATAAAGCTTTTTGCCTAAATCATATTCCGCGCCATTGCGAGGCAAAATATTAACATGTAGATGATTATCGCCGATATGCCCCCAAATTGCCGATTGTAAATTGTTTTCGGCTAGCATAGAGCGGTAAACTTGCATAATCTCTTTTAATTGATGATTGGCCACGGCCATATCTGTTCCTAATTTTGTGATTTTTGAATCAGATTTTTTACGCTGATCGATTAGCATATTAACAGCTTCAGGCACAGCATGACGGAAAAATAATAAACGATGCCGATCACTTTCATTGCGGGCAACCCAGGTGTTTTGGCTGTTTAAACCAATTTTGTCCATGATATCTGCTAATAAAAATGCCTGTTTAGTAGCATCATTTTCTATATCACAATGCAATTCAAAATAAATTGCAGCAGCAAAACCCGGCTTAATTTTCGGCAATTGGCTAAAAGCCGGATTTACCGATTTTTGCTCTATCAAAATCTTTAAAGCCTGTTCATCAAAAAATTCTATAGCTACAATATTTTGAACTTCTTCCCTACTTTTAATTACTAAATCTAATGCCTGAGCTTCGGTTTCGGCAAAGCAAGTTATGCCCCAAATAACTTTTGGCAAAGGCAATAACTTTAATTCGATAGCACTAATTATTGCCAAAGAGCCATCCGAGCCGATAAATAAATCGACTGCATCCATATTGTCATCGGCATAGTATCCGGAAGCATTCTTGGTTTTAGGCATTTGGTATTTGGGTAAATCAATTTCTATTTTATTGCCTTGATCGGTTATTAAGACCAGCTGGCGGCCATTAGCTAGGTATTGGTTGCGCTTTAAAAAAACAGTTTGCCCATCAGCTAAGACCAAGCTTAGAGCATTGATATATGGCCTGATAGAACCATAGTGATAACTGCGGGCACCGGATGCATTACAAGCAACCATGCCGCCTATTGTGGCTGATGTTTCGGTGGGATCAGTGGGGAAAAATTGTTGTTCGGCCTCTAAAAACTGCCGATATATAGTTTGTGAATTGATATCAAAATGATCGCTATCAATATTTTTAGCGGCAATCATTTTATTTAAATTTAATAAAATCATCCCCGGTTGCACCATTATTAAAAAATTGCCCTCATTATCACGATTTAGCCCCAAAACCTGATCCATGCGGCTTAAATTCATAATATGCCCACCATAAGGTACTGCCCCGGCAGCCAAGCCTGTGCGAGCCCCTTGAATAGTAAGGCTGATATTTTGGGCAAAAAGCTCCTTGGTAATAGCAATAATGTCTGCCTCGCTACGTGGGAACGAAATACTTTCGGCATGGCCGGTTGATCTGGATTCATCCCTTAAATATTCATGATATTCTTCGCTCATAGGCAGGTTGAGTTGATGATTTTGTTTGCTCATATCTATACCTCAATTATTTTTTTAAGTATATTTATTTTACCATGCAATTATTGGTGATAATACGCGATTTTTGCTTAAATATTTGCAAATATTGCTATTGTTTGATATAATCTAAATCATAATAAATCAGAAAAGAGGCTCTTTATATGGAAGAAACTGATTTTATCATCTATCATGCTCTGGATCAAAATTGGTCTATGCCTAAAGCACATTTTCATGACCGTTTTGAAATATTACTGCCTTTAAGTGGGCAAACACAATTTTTTATTAATAAGGATATTTATTGTCTTAAACCAAAATCTTTGGTATTTATTGCTGCCGGCAGCTTGCATCATAGTTTTAGTGAAAATCAATTGGCTTATGAGCGTTATGTTTTGCAATTTGGGCCTGCGATTTTAAAAAAATTCTCTAGCGAGCAAACAGATTTATTGAGTTTTCTAAATAATTCAAACTTAGTAATGCAATTAAGCGAGGCTAATTTTGTGCATATCAAAAACTTGTTTGATATTTGTTATAATTTCAAGCAAGAAGGTTTTGGGGCTGATTTGAAGCGGCAGATGGCATTTTTAGCTATAATTTTGCATATTAGCAGCCTAATTGATCAAAAAGAAAGTGTGCATCCTGATTTAAATGCAAATTATAGCAAAATTAGCCCGGTTATAGCTTATTTAGATAGCCATTTATGTGAAGATATTAGTCTGGATTTTTTAGCCAATAAGTTTTATATAAATAAATACTATCTATGCCATTTATTTAAAGAAGCCAGTGGCTTTACTATTTTGGAATATTTAAATAATCGACGAATAATCTATGCCGGTCGGCTTTTGCGTCAGGGGTATAGTGTGCAAAAGGCAGGTGAAGAAGCAGGATTTTCCGGTGTTTCAACCTTTATTAGGGTATTCAAAAAAATTACCGGATTAAGCCCCGGCCAGTATGCTAAAAGGTATAAAAATACGCTTTTAATTGAATAATAATACTGCAATATTAATTATTAATGCATAAAAACATCCACAATATAAACATTAGTCAATAATATAATAAATATAATTTGTCGCAAATTTATCTGCCCTAATAGAAAAAAAATTACGAAATTTGCTTGACAATAGCTGTAGTTTATAATATACTAAATTATGGCAAATGAATTTTGCCACAATTGTATAAATATAAATTTTTGAGGAGTGTGGATAATGAACAAATCACAGGCAATTATTGAAAAAACAAATACACTGGGCGCACATAACTATCATCCTAAGGACATTGTTATTGAAAAAGCTTTAGGCGCTATAGTTTATGACCCGGAAGGCAAAAAGTATTTTGATATGCTCTCTGCCTACTCTGCCCATAATTTTGGCCACCTCCATCCGGAAATTGTCCAGGCAGCTAAGGATCAATTAGATTTAGTTACATTAACCTCCAGAGCCTTCCATAATTCCTTATTGGGTGATTTTTTCGAGATGTTGGGTGAATTTACCGGTAAAAACATGATTTTACCGATGAATACAGGTGCCGAAGCCGTAGAAACTGCTCTTAAAACTGCTCGTCGTTGGGGTACCGATATTAAGGGCGTGGAAGATGGCAAGCAAGAAATTATTTGTTGTAAAGATAATTTTCATGGCCGTACCATCACCATTGTTTCGATGAGCACCGACCCTTCTGCCTCTCGTGGTTATGGCCCGTTTACCCCCGGTTTTAAAGTTGTAGATTATGGTGATGCTAAAGCTTTAGAGGCTGCTATCACCCCTAATACAGTAGCTTTTATTGCCGAACCTATTCAAGGCGAAGCAGGTGTTTTAATTCCGCCGGCCGGCTATTTAAAGCAAGTTCGGGAAATTTGCACTAAAAACAATGTTTTATTTATTGCCGACGAAGTTCAAACAGGTTTTGCTCGTACCGGTAAAATGTTTGCCTGTGATTACGAAGATGTTCAGCCCGATATTTTTGTTTTGGGAAAAGCTTTAGGTGGTGGTATTATGCCTGTTTCGGCAATTGCCGCTAATAATGATATCCTAGGCGTATTCGAACCGGGTTCGCATGGATCTACATTTGGTGGTAATCCGCTATCTTGTGCGGTAGCTATGAAATCTTTAGAAATTCTCAAGCGCGATAATTATCCGCAAATGGCAGCCGAAAAAGGCGAGTATTTCATCAATAAATTAAAAGAAATTAAGAATGACGAAATTATCGATATTCGTGGTAAAGGCCTTTTAATCGGGGTTGAATTTAAAAATGATGCAGCTCCTTATGTTAAAAAGTTGATTGCCGCAGGCGTTTTAGCCAAAGAAACGCATGAATGTACAATTCGCTTTGCGCCCCCGATTATTATCAGCTATGAGGAAATGGATGAGGCACTTGTAGTAATTAAAGAAATTTTCACCAAATAAAAAATTATAGAATAGGATGTGTTAACAATGGCTATTAGTTTAAAAGGTAGAAGTTTTTTAACATTATTGGATTTTTCCCCCTTGGAAATTCGTTATTTGCTTGATATGGCTCATTCCTTAAAGAGCAAAAAAAGGGCCGGTATTTACAATGATTTGCTTAAAGGCAAAAATATTGTGCTTCTTTTTGAAAAAACCTCTACCCGTACCCGTTGCGCCTTTGAGGTTGCAGCCTATGACGAGGGTGCTAATGTAACATTTTTAGATTCTGCCAGCTCGCAAATGGGCAAAAAAGAGTCTTTGGAAGATACTGCTAAGGTTCTCGGCCGTTTTTATGATGGTATTGAGTATCGTGGTTATGAGCAAGAAGTTGTCGAAGAATTGGCCAAGCATTCCGGGGTGCCGGTATTTAATGGTTTAACTGATGTTGATCATCCGACCCAAATTTTGGGCGATTTGATGACTATTGAAGAGCATATTTCTAAGCCTTTAAATAAGATTAAAGTTGTTTTTTGTGGTGATATCCGCAATAATATGGCCTTTGCCTGGATGTATGGTTGTGCTAAAATGGGTATGCATTTTGTGGCTTATGGCCCGCCGGAGCTTAGGATTAGCTCGGATATTTTATCTGCTGCCCGTGGTGTTGCCAATACTACCGGGGCTACTATTGAAGTTTGCCATGATGCCAGCTGCTTAGATGGTGCCGATGTTATTTACAGTGATGTTTGGGCTTCGATGGGCGAAGAGGCTCAAATTCCCGAGCGGGTGCGCATCTTAAAGCCTTATCAAGTAAACATGGATATGATTAAGGCCACCAATAATCCTGATGTTATTTTCATGCATTGCTTACCTGCTTTCCATGATTTTGAAACTAAATTAGCTAAATCGCAAATGGAATTAGGTTATGATATTCGCGAAGTTACCGATGAAGTCTTTAGAAGCCGTTATTCTAAAGTTTTTGATGAGGCCGAAAATAGAATGCATAGTATTAAGGCCATTTTAGTTGCTACTTTAGGCTAGTATCTTTATCTTGATAATTAAGATTTACCTCAATCAATTTTATAAAAATTAATAGCCGGAGGGCAAACTATAAAAATAGTTGCCTGCCGGCTATTAGGGCATTTATTTTGCTTTTTTGTGATTGACAAAAATTTTATTAAGGGGGGATATTATGTTTTTTCGTAAAAGTACCGAAAATGAACAGGGTGATTTGGCGGCAGTTGATAATTTAGAGCAAGCTGTACCCAGTCAGCTTAATTATCCGCAAATGGCTACCGAATTTATTGAGCAAATTGGCCTGGATCAAGATATTTTTCCTAAGGGTGCCCCTTCGCATTATCCGGCTATTATCCTGGCCTTATTCAATTATCTTTTTCTTGCGCTCAGCGATTTACAAGATCGTGAGCAAATTGCCCAAATTACCCAACAGCGCATTTTGGAAAAACATTATCAGCCGCCTCAATTTAGTTTATTTAATAAGCTAATCGATAATAATATTAATTATTATGATGATATTGCCTATAAAATTGCTCAGGAAACCAATAATAATCTCAAAGCAATGGTTGATGAGTTAGCGCAGCTAACCATCGGTTATTTAGATATCGAAAAAAACAATCATACCTGCACTACTATGGGTATTTATATTTATAGTATTATAAAAATGATTTTTCGCAATAATAATCAATAATTTATTCTTCATATATAAAAAGTATTTGCTGATCCAAGTTTTTCCAGCTGTATTTTTGTTCTTCTAAGAGCAAATAACCATGGTTGCTGCCTGCCATCGGTCGGCTTACCGCACCCGGGTTTAGATAAAGATAATCAGGATACCTGCGATAACCGGGTATATGCGTATGCCCTTGAATAAAAATATCAAAATCAAGAGGCGGCAAATGAAGAGGATGATAGTTATGGCCATGGCAGGCAAAAATCTTTTTTAAGCCAAAATCTATTTGCTGATATTCTTCTAAGCTAGCAAATTCAAAAAAATCCTGATCACAAGTCCAGTCATTATTACCTCGCACACAAATTATTTGCTTACTTAGGGGGTTTAGTAAACTGGGAACAGAGATTTCGCCTGCTAATGGCAGGCTTTTATGTTTTAATAAGTCACCCAACAATAATAAAATATCGGCTTTTTCGGCCTTAAAGGCTTCTATTAACTTTAGGCAACGCTTTGCCGAACCATGAATATCGCCGGCTGCTAAAATTTTCATAATTTAACCTCGCAATTTTAATATCAATAAGGAGAATGATATGTATAATTTAAATTTACTGGATGACCCGCTTGCCTTTATGGCCGGCCCCACTACCCTGCCCTATCAGGTGGCGATGGCTTCGGCTCAACCGATGATTAGCCATCGCAGTGCTAGCTTTAGGGAGCTTTATGCCCAAGTTGCAGCCAAGGCACAACAATTGATGTGCACCAAGCAGGATGTTCTTTTGTTAACATCCTCCGGTAGTGGTGGCTTAGAGGCCTCGATTAGCAATTTTATTGCTCCCGGACAAAAAGTTCTTTCGCTTTCTATCGGTAATTTTGGCCGCAAATATCGGGATATTGCTATCGGTTGCGGTGCCGATGTTGAGGCTATCGAATTCCCTTGGGGGCAGGCTATTGACCTTAACTTTCTTAAAGAGCGCATAGCCAAAGATACCAAGCAGGAAATCAAAGCAATTTTGGTACAGCAACATGAAACTTCTACCGGAGTAGTAAATCCCCTGGCCGAAATTGCAGCTATCTGCGCTAATCATCCGGCTTTATTGATGGTGGATGCCATTAGCGGCCTAGCTGCCTGCCCTTTAGAAACAGATTTATGGAATTTGGATATCGTAGTTGGATCTTCCCAAAAAGCCTTGATGACCCCACCCGGTCTTTGTTTAATGACAATTAGCCCCAAAGCTTGGGCTAGCTATCAAGAGCAAAATCCTAAATCATATTTCGACCTTAAACGTTATCAAAAAGGTGCCGAAAAGAATGAAACCCCAACTACCCCTGCTGTTTCCCTCTTTTATGGCCTTAATACTGCCCTCGACTTAATCTTGGAAAAAGGTCTTAACCAAAATATCGCCGACCATTATCAAAGGCGAGATATGGTAAGAGCAGCAGCTAAAGCTATCAATTTACAGCCCGTGGCCGAGCTTAAAGATTGTGGTGGTGCGATTACGGCCTTATATAGCCCTAAAAATATTCATCCTAAGCAAATACTTAAAATCTGCGCCGAAAAATATCAGGTGGTGTTGGCTTCCGGCATGGGCGATTTGGCCGAAACTAGCTTCCGTTTTGCCCATGTGGGCTATATGCGCCAAATAGAGATAATCAGCGCCATTGCCGCTATTGAATTAGCACTTAAAGAATTAGGCCATGATTTAGAATTAGGCACAGGTGTAGCTGCTGCTTTACAAGTATTAGCCTAAATCTTTAATTGTGGTACGATAAATATGACGTAAAAACAAGCTGCTAAATAGTACCGAAAAAACCTCGGAAATCGGAAATGATAGCCAAACCAAATTAATATTGCCGGTTAAAGATAGCAGATAAGCACTGGGCAAAATTACCAATAATTGGCGAATTACGGTATTGTAAAGGCTTAAAAACCCTTTGCCCAAAGCTTGGAAAATAATGCTACAAATTACGCAATAGCCGGCAATAATATATACCGAGCTTAAAATACGCAAAGCCGGAATTCCCATTTCAAGCATTTGCTCCGAGGCATCAAAAATTGCCAATAATTGGCCGGGAAAAATTTGAAAAATAAGAAAACCGAGCATCATAAAGCCTGTACTATAAATTATAGCTAGACGCATGGCCGTAATAATCCGTTCTTTATTTAAAGCACCGTAATTATAGCCGATAATGGGGATAACCGCCCCACCTAAGCCAAAAACCGGCATTAATACAAAGCTTTGCAGGCGGAAAAATGCCCCAAAAACGGCCGTAGCGGTGCTGCCAATTACATCACCAAAGCCCAACAAAATTTTATTAAAACCAAATACCATAATCGAGCCAATGCTTTGCATTATAATAGAAGGAATGGCGATAGTATAAACTTTTTTTAGCATTTTGGGATTAGGCAAGCAATATTTAAGCTTAAAAAGAATTTCTTTATTATAGCGAAAATTCAAATAAAGCCCCAGGCCAAAGCCGACCAATTGGCCGATAATAGTGGCATAAGCCGCCCCTGCTGTGCCCATTTCCGGAAAAATGCCAATCCCAAAAATTAAAAGCGGATCGAGAATAATATTAATAATTGCACCACTTAGCTGCACTATCATCATATAAAATGTTTTGCCTGTTGCTTGCAAAAGGCGGCTAAAAATCATCTGCCCAAATAAAGCAAAAGAAAATATTGTGCAAATCCGCAGATAGTCTATGCCATAATTTAAAATTTGAATATCATCGGTTTGATTAAGGAAAAAAGCTTCAATCGCAGTTAGGCCGATAATCAAAAAAATCAAAGCATTAAGCAAATACATGATGATACCATTACCTGCCACAATATTTACATCTTCAAACTTTTTAGCGCCTAAACTGCGCGATAAAACGGCATTAAGGCCAATACCTGTGCCAACTGCCACGCTAATCATCAAGTTTTGAAGCGGAAAAGCCAAAGAAACAGCCGTAAAAGCCTGTTCGCTAATTCGTGATACAAAGATACTATCCACAATATTATATAAGGCCTGCACTGTCATCGAGGTTATAGTTGGCAGCGAAAGCTTTAGCAATAATTGCGGCATGGGCATTGTGCCCATAATATTTTCTTTAACTGTGGTGGTATTCATAGAACCCCCTTTAAAAAATATACTTATTATGTTATATTGTTAATAAAATAATGTCAAGCAAAAACCAAAATAATCCGATAATAATATTATAGATCGCTTATTTTTAGGAGGCCAACCATGAAAAAAACGCTATTTATTGCCTTTTTGACGATAATTATCTTATTAGCCGCAACCAATCCTGTTTATGCGGCTTTATATCAAGATACCCGTTATCACTGGGCAGAAGCCGAAATCGACCGCTGGACAGGCTATGATGTTATTATCGAAGAAGGCAATTTATACTATCCCGATCAGCCGATTACCCGTGCCGATTTGGCTTTATTTATTAGCCGTACCATGAATTATCAAGAAGAGGCCGAGAATGATTTTCATGATCTTGATGATGTCGATGATGATCAATTAGAGGCTATTTTAAAATTAAATGCGGCCGGCATTATGCTGGGCGATAATAATTATATGCGCCCACATGATTCGATTACCCGTGAGGAGGCCGTGGTTATGCTGGGGCGGGCGATGCATTTATTGCCGCAACAGGGGTCTACCCTCTCCTATCGGGATAGTTCCTCGATTTCTACTTGGGCACAGGATATGGTGCGTTCGATGACCAATAATGATTATATTAGTGGCCGTGGCAATGGCTATTTTCATCCGCAAGATGATATAACCCGTGCCGAGGCCATTAAAGTGCTCGATAATATGATTGCCGCCCTTTATAATACCGATGGCACATATTCTATTTCTACTTTGGGTAATGTGGTTATAAGTGCCGATGGCGTAACTTTAGAGCAAGCTACTGTAACAGGCAATTTGCTAATTAGCGAAGGCGTGGAAGATGGCACTGTTACCTTAAAAAATCTTAATATTGCCGGCGAAGTTCATGTATATGGTGGCGGTGGAAATGGCCTAAATATCGAGGGCTATACCCGTGTTCCCGAATTATTTCATGGTAAAAACCAAGGCGATGATTTTGGCTATAATATCAAAATACCGGCCATGGTCGAAAGTTTCTTTACTTTACCCGGCGCTGTTGATTTTAGCTATACCGGGCCGGTTCGTTATATGTATTTGCAATCGGCTAGCCAAGATATTGATTTAGGTGGCGCTTTAATTAATAATTTATATGTAGAGGCAATTGGCATCAACTTAACAACCAATCAGTCTACTTTAATTGATGATGGTTATATTAATCATCGTATCAATATGCTGGATGATGGTTTATGGCTTAAAGTTTTTGCCGAAGAAGATGCCGAGGGCAGCTCTTTTACTTTGCAGCCTTATGATTTAACTTTATCACGCAATACCACAGTATTTGCAGCCGGCCAGCCTTTAGCTAATAATAGCAGTTCGGCTCAAACCTTTAGTATTGATCGCGAAAAGGTAGAGCCCGATACCCCCAATGATAGTGATTTGGTTATCAGCAATTTAACCGATACCGGCTTTAAGCTGGATTGGCTGGCATCCACCGATAATCTTACCGCTAGCAGCGGTTTAAGTTATGGTTTATATTATTCATTATATCCGGAGCTAAACACGATTGAGCAAATCAGCAAAAATGGTATCTTGGTTAGCGATTTTGCCAATAATAAGCTAACGGCAACCATTAGCGGCTTGCCCCGTGGCAATACCTATTATTTTAATGTGGTTGTTAAGGATGATAATGAGAATAAAGCCTGCTATGAGCAGGTAAAAGTGGCAATTGGTGCCGATACTTTAGCCCCGGAACTGGATAATGATAAGCCCTGGATTACCGGGCATATGGCTACCCAGCTAACCCTTAATTGGGATCCGGCCGAGGATGATATTACCCGTGACGAGCTATTGCGCTATGCAGTTTATCGCAGCGAAGATGATAATATCGATACCTTAGCCAAATGCGAAGCTAATGGCACGCAAGTATTACCTTATTCCGCAGCTACCTATACCTATACTAATACCGGCCTTAAAGAAGATACCGATTATTATTATACGGTAATTGTTCAGGACGAGGCCGGCAATAAGACCATTTACGAAAGTATCGAGGCCAGTTTTACCCAGGATACCGTAGGACCAAAGGTAAATACACCGCAAATCAGCATCAGCAATATGGGCGAAAATAATGCTACCCTTACCTGGCAGGCAGCCAGTGATAATACCAGTGCCAGCGATAAATTAAAGTATGCATTATATAGTTCTGCCAATAATAATATTAATAATCCCGATGATATTAAAACTAATGGTAAGATTTTGATGCCGCTAACGCTAACAAAATTCAGCTATGATTTACCAATTCAGCCGGATGGCACAACTTATTATAATGTTCTGGTGGTAGATGAATCGGGCAATGAAAGTGTGTATCAGGCCTTGGCAATATCTTTTGGTAGTGATGATACCCCGCCTCATACACCTCAACCAACGCTTATGATTAATAATCAAACCTTAACGGGTGTAAGCTTTAGCTGGACGGCCGCCGATGATCAGGTTGGTGGGATTTCCGGCACCGAGCAAGGTGCATTGCGTTATAGTGTTTACCGAGCCCTTGAGCGTGATATACCGGGAGGTGCAAGCTCTTTTGCCTCGGTGGCTAATATCGAAAAATACGGTGTATTATTGCAAGGTGCTACCACTAATTTACTCAGTTTTAGTTCTAATGATTTAACCGGCGGTAATCGTTATATTTACAATATTGTAGTTACCGATAATGATGGCTATGAGGCCTGCTATGAGCCGCTTTTAGTTTCGATGGATACTACTGCGCCAAGAATAGTTAACCCAGCATTAACTTTGGCAATAGATACTTATAATGCTTATAAATTACATATTATTTGGTTACCGGCCACCGATGATTTAACGGCCAGCCGTAATTTAAGTTATGCAGTATATATGATGGTTGGCGATACTTATGTGGATGGTGATATTGCCAATATTGATACTATTGAGAAGTATGGGCAGGTAATTATGCCTTATACTAAGAATGTAAATTCGGCTACTTTAGATTATATTCGTTATGAAAACCGATACCATTTTTATGTATTAGTAAAAGATGAGGCCGGCAATAAGAGTATGTATGAGGTAAACAATGATTACTACCTTAATGATACCGTGCCGCCGACCATACCACAGCCGCCTACCCCACCGATTGAAGTACCTCAGCCCGGTGATCCGGATTATGATCCCGATGCACCACCGGTAGAGCAGCCCGAACCTTTGCCGCCGGTATTTGCCGATCCGATATTCAGCAATGGTTTAATTATTCTCTCCTGGACGGAAGCAACGGATAATTTCAGCCCACAGGATCGTTTAACCTATTATTTATATGTAAGCGATCAGCCTGATTTAGAAATTGCTGCAATAAGGGCATTAACCCCGATAGCCTATGGCCGAGGGATGAGCCAGGGCAGCTATACGGTACCGGCTGGTAGCAGTGGTACATCATTCTACTTCTATGTAATAGTGGCTGATGAAACCGGTACCGGTTTGGATGCAGGTGGTAAGATTATTAATAAGCCGCAAAACCAAAGCTTATACAAATCGCGTACGGATAGAACCCATTTTGAGGTAATATATCCATAAATCAAAAAAAGAGGCTATCGCCCAAAAAGCGATAGCCTCTTTTTTTGATTCTGAGCTAGAGCCAAAATCTTTGATTTTGAGCTGTAGCTACGTGCATAACTGTGGCTTTGCGAAGCAAAGGAAAGTAAGGTCTTTTTTTAC
>CAYJBP010000010.1:0-35679 GCA_964368605.1 uncultured Peptococcaceae bacterium
TCCCACTCAACAGAAGCCGGGGGCTTAGAAGTAATATCATAAACCACCCTATTTACATTACGCACTTCGTTTACTATGCGGCGCGAGATTAGGTCTAGGGTTTCTAGGGGGATACGGGTCCAGTCGGCGCTCATATAGTCTTCCGTGCAAATCGAGCGCACTGCTATTGTGTAGTCGTAGCTGCGCTCATCGCCCATTACTCCTACCGATCTAATGCCTGTCAATACCGCAAAGTATTGGCTGGGGGGTGGGGTTATTGTTAGTTTTCCTACTTCCTCTCGTACAATAGCGTCGGCCTCGCGCACTATAGATAGCTTGTCTTCGGTAATATCACCAATTACCCTAATTGCCAAGCCCGGCCCCGGGAAAGGTGGCCTTTGTACCATGCTTACCGGTAAGCCCAGCTTAGCTCCTAAATCCCTTACCTCGTCTTTAAATAAATACCTTAAAGGCTCTACTAGGCCGCAAAATGGTAAATCTTTAGGTAAACCGCCCACATTATGATGGCTTTTAATAACTGTACCGGTGGCACTTTTGCTTTCCACTACATCTGGATAAATTGTGCCTTGGGCTAAAAAGTCCAGCTTGCCTGCACTAAGTGCGGCATCTTTGAATACCTCGATAAACTCATTGCCGATGATTTTACGCTTGGTTTCCGGATCGGTAATTCCGGCTAGCTTGGTCAAAAAGCGTTCGCCGGCATCAATTACAATCAGCTTGTCTTTTAAACGTGGTCTAAATACGGCCTCTACTTCGGCGCGCTCATTTTTGCGCAATAGGCCATGATCGACAAAAACTGCGGTCAACTGCTCGCCAATAGCCTGGTAAACCAGCTCGCATACCACCGACGAATCCACTCCGCCCGATAAACCAAGTAGCACCTGCTTATCGCCAACTTGGGCTTTAATATCGGCAATGGCCTGCTCACGATATGATTCCATATGCCAATTAGGCTTGATATCGCAAATATCCAGCAGGAAATTGCGGAAAATCGCCATCCCTTCCGGGGTATGGGTAACCTCGGGATGGAATTGTACTCCATAAAATTTACGATCAGGATTGGCAAAGGCCGCATATAAACAATGGGCGGTATGGGCGATTGGCATAAAGCCTGTCGGCGCTTTTTTTACTTGCAAACCATGGCTCATCCAGGCCTCGGTTTTAGAGCTTATCCCTTTTAAAATGCCGTTTTGATTATTATCGATAATCAGTTGCGCCTTGCCATATTCCCTGTCATCAGGACGTTCGGCTTCGCCACCTAACATAACGGTCATCAATTGCATGCCATAGCAAATGCCCAGTATCGGTAAGCCCAGCTCAAATACGCCGGGATTGCATTTTGGCGCATTGTCATCCAGCACCGAAGACGGGCCGCCCGAAAAAATAATAGCGCTGGGATTTGCCGCCTTAATCTCCTCCAGGGGGGCATTATAGGGCAAAATCTCGCAATAAATATGTAAAGAGCGAATTCGACGAGCAATTAAATGGCTGTACTGCGCCCCGAAATCGAGCAAAATTACCTTCTGTAGATTATCATTAAGCTGTGCGGCCATAATTAAGCCTCCTTTTTAATTAATACACCCTATTATACCTCTTTTTTTGCGATTTGGCAATAGTTGCAACTTTTAATTGATATTTATTTACACTTTATGATATAATAGATTTGAGCATGTTTATGCTTTAATAAGGGGGTATTTTGATGAATGATTTTATTCTTAAAGGAGATATTTGCTATAGCCATGATTTGGATAATCTTTTTACAGCAGTAGATCATTATTTGATTTGCGAAAACGGAATTTGGCAAGGCGTTTTTGCCGAAGTACCCACCGAATACTGGAATTTTCCTTTGCATGACTATAGTAATCATTTGATTTTACCGGGATTAATTGATTTGCATACCCATGCGCCGCAATATGCCTATCGGGCTTTGGGCATGGATTTGGGCTTAATGGATTGGCTCGATACCTACACATTCCCAGCCGAATCGCGTTATGATGATCTGGAGCATGCCTTAAAAACTTATCGCAAACTATTAACCACTTTAATTGACGGCCCAAATACTAGGATTTGCCTTTTTGCAACTATTCATAATCAGGCAACTTTAGCTTTAATGGAGCTATTGGAGCAAAGCGGCTTGATTTGCCATGTGGGCAAATTGAGCATGGATCGCAATTGCTTGCCGGCCTTATGCGAAGCCGAGCCTTTAAAGGATGTAGAGGAATTTATTATTAAAGCCCTGGCCGATTTTGAGCGGACAAAGCCTATTTTAACCCCACGTTTTGTTCCAACATGCTCGGATCAGCTTTTGCAAGGTTTGGCTGATTTGCAGGCTAAATATAATTTAACTTTGCAATCTCATTTATCGGAAAATAAAGACGAGATTGCTTTTGTTAAAGAACTATGCCCGGATAGCAGCTGTTATATTGATGCTTATTTAAAGCAAGGCCTATTGCAAGGCCCCACGATTATGGCTCATTGTATTTGGGGCGAGGCCGAAGAGCAAAAAATTCTGCTCGATAATAAGGTATTTATAGCACATTGTCCGCAATCGAATATGAATATTGCCTCGGGTATTGCCCCAATCCGCAAGTATTTAAGCCAGGGGCAGCAGGTGGGCTTAGGCAGTGATGTGGCAGGTGGTTGTCATAATTCTATTTTTAGAGCCATGACCGATGCTATTCAGGTATCTAATCTATATTATTGCTTGGTGGATGCCGAACAAGCTCCTTTAAGCCTGAACGAGGCTTTTTACCTGGGCACTAAAGGTGGGGGCGCTTATTTTGGTAAAGTTGGTTCTTTGGAAGCAGGCTATGAGGCCGATGCTATTATTATTGATGATAGCAGCCTTATTGATGAAGATTATTCCGGCCTAGCCGAGCGCTTGGCAAGGGTGGCTTATTTAAGCCATGATTATCATATTAAAGCCAAATATGTGGCCGGGCGGATGGTAAAGGGCGATGTTAATAGCTAATTTGGGGATATGACAAATTGCTATTTTATAAATAATTAGCTCATGCCCCATTTTGCAAGCGATTGCATATTTGGAATAAGCTCTTTGGCCTTTTCTGTAATATGAATAAAACTTTTTAAACCCAAAAAGGATATAATCAGTATGAAGCGATTAAAAGTTATTGCATGCGAGGTTGCGTTTAGGGAGCTTTGCTT
Organism: uncultured Peptococcaceae bacterium; assembly: GCA_964368605.1. GTDB lineage: Bacteria > Bacillota > Dehalobacteriia > UBA4068 > UBA4068 > CAYJBP01. Next base: position 3,166 of record CAYJBP010000010.1, read on the forward strand.
TTGTGCTGCTAGGTCGAAAACAGTTATGGATTTTAGCTTTATGCCCAGAAAGCTTCATATTATCGGTGCAGAAAAAATGCGGGATATATTACAAGCCGAAATTGATAAAGTAGACATCAATATATATGATGCAATACTGCTTGGCTATGGTCTTTGTGGTTGCGGTGTTGTGGGGCTAAGATCTAAATTGCCAATTATAATTCCAAAAGCGCATGATTGTATAGCCTTTTTTCTTGGTTCCGGGCAAAAATATGCCGATTTAAAAAAGACATATCCGAAGGCCTTTTACTTTACCTCGGGCTGGCTGGAGCGTGAAATAGATGCTGATAGTGGCGAATTTAACTTTTCTTTATATAAGTCGATGATTGATGATTTGATATTTATCAATACAGGTATTGGCAATATTGAAGATTATCGAATTCGAATCCAGGAATTATCCCAAAAAATTGAAGCATCGTATATTGAGGTGGATGGCAGCAATTCATTATTGCTTGATTTTTTGAATGGCCATTGGGATGAAGAAAATTTTACCATAATTCCGCCTCAGCATCAAATTATAGCAACAAATGATGATAAGATAATTGCTTATCAGCAGATTTAAATTAAAAAAAGGGTCTATCGCAAATGAAAAAACATTTACGATAGACCCTTTTAATAAATACAGCTTAATAATTAAGCACAAATAGCTCAAAATGAGCTTGGGGATGATCGCATACCGGACATAGCTTTGGAGCGCAATCGCCTTCGGCAATATGGCCGCAGTTACGGCATTGCCAGGATTGCTTTTGCTCTTTGCAAAAAACGGTTTCGGCTTCGATATTAGCCAGCAAAGCCCTGTAACGTTGCTCATGCTCTTTTTCGATTTGGCCAACCATGGCAAATAGCTTAGCTATTTTGCTAAATCCTTCGGCCTCGGCGGTTTTGGCAAATTCGGCATACATATCTGTCCATTCATAGTTTTCGCCGGCAGCCGCATCGGCCAAATTGGTGGGGGTATCGGGCACGGCACCATCATGCAATAGCTTAAACCAAAGCTTGGCATGTTCTTTTTCATTGCCTGCTGTTTCGGCAAAATAGGCTGCTATTTGCTCATAGCCATCCTTTTTAGCCCGCGAAGAATAATAGTTATACTTAGTAAATGCTTGGCTTTCCCCCGCAAATGCTGCCATTAGATTCTGTTCTGTTTTGCTGCCTTTTAACTCCATTGTTATGCCTCCTTTTATTTAATTGCAAATAGTATTCGCAAAAAATCATCAATAATGCACTTTAATTACTCGCTAAGCGGTTGACGCTCATTAATTATTACTTCAACCGAAAAATAATCGCTTACGCCCATTTCATAGGTGCTAATCACAATTTCTTCAACTTCCTCAAAATTAAAGTTTGCATCATCAAAATGAACATCTAAAAAATTAATATATAGCTCCCCGTCGGCACTGTAATTATAAACATAAGTTAAAGTATCTAAATAATTATAACCGTAATCATAGCCAAAAGACCAGCTATCTGCCTCTAAATCTTGCATGGATATGCTATGGTCATAGCCGGCATCGCCAAAATAATTTAATGATACCTGATAACCCTCGGTAGCCTCATCATCGGTATAAAAGTTGATTGCCCATTCATAAAGCATGGTATAATCGCCATAAATATCATTAGCCGCCGCAAAATCGCTGCTAATAAAATATTGCTCGGATAAATCAAGCCCTTTTAGCACAATATCGGCACGGTTGGGGCTATCATAGGTGATAAATAGCTGTATTTGATCATTGCTGGGGATATGGATATTATTGCTATTGCCATCATCGATAATCGGCATTGTCGAATCAACTTGCGGCTCTTCGCTAGCAACATCATGGTTAAAAATAATTTCCGGCGCCATATCTTGGGTATAATTATGATCTACCGAAAGGCTGCTTAGCCAAATCGAAATTATCACAAAAGGTAGGCAAATTAAAAGCAGGACAATACCTACAATTATGCCAATTGTACGATTATTACGCTTTTTTTCCTCGGGGGTAGTCTCATAATAACCAAGATTGGTATGGGGTGATTGGGTCATATAGGTGGCATTATCGGGATAAGCTTGTTGGGGCTGATTGCTACCTTGGCTATTATAGCTACCACTTGCCGCAGAATTAGTGCCGCCATTGGGCTGCTCGGCTGTTTGCGTCAAAGGATAATCCACCTCGTAAAATTCGCCGCTGGCTAATTCATAATAAGTAACTTTTTGAATTTGCGCACCGCTTGCAGGGTCGTAAGTAAGCTCATTGCGATAATAAAGTTTATTGTCGCCATAAGGGCTAAAGCCGGGTGGGATTTCCAAATCATAGAAGGCTTCCTGCTCCAAGCCGGTTTCGGCATTTAGCCAAAACACCTGCTTTTGAGGTTGCCCTGCACTATTAATAATAATTTCTTGGCGATAATAAAGGCCGCTTGCGGCATCATATTGATAATTATCAGGTATTTGCATAAAATTTCCTTACTTTCTGTTAATTTAAATTGGTTTCTTCCTATTATACATACTAATTTGCAGATGTTTAAATATAAGCAATTAGGTTTTGGTAGGTACTTTACTTTTGCAACGAGGGCAGGTGGCCACAATTTTGCCTTTACCACGTGGCAGGCGCAGGCCGGCTTGGCATTTGGGGCAGCTTACAATTTTATATTTCTTTTTATCTTGCCAATACTTAGAGCCAAAAAGCTGCTTAAAGCGGCCAAATTTTTTTTGAAAGGCTTGCTTAAAATAACGGTAGCGTTGAGCCTCCATGCGCCGATAATCAATATTGCGCGAAAAAGTTCTTAAAAGCGCCAAGGCCATTAGGCCAAAGCCCAGCAATTGCATATAAAAACCGATATTTTTTAGCAAAAATATAATCGGCAACAGATTAAGGATAAGGCCGCAAATTATCATAAAACGGCTTAGCTCGTCTTGGCCATAGCGGCCACGCATAAAGTTTTGAATAAATAAACGCAACATTATAAAGCTCCTGCCGAAGGCCCACGATGCAGGTATTGGCCTTCAATAATATTTTCGTCAAAATTACCGTCATCGATAATTTGCTTACCCCTAAGCCAAAGTGCCTGCACCTTGGCTTTAAGCTCTAGCCCTTGATAAGGGGTATAATCGGTATCCTGCACCTGGTTGGCTGCCAAAATAGGGTAGGGGTCGCAGGGGGCAATAATGGTGATATCGGCATCGCTGCCTGCTCTTAAAATCCCTTTTTGGGGATAAAGGCCAAAAATTCGTGCCGGGTTTTCGGCCAAAAGGGCAGCTAGGCGTGGCATAGTTAAATAATCGGCTTGGCTAAACATCAATAAATTACGATGCTCGATGCCGGGCAAACCGCCGGGGATAAGCCTAAAATCGGTAAGCCCTTTATCTTTTTGCCCTTGCTGGCGATAGCTGCAATGATCGGTGGCGATAACATCGATTATCCCTTGGGCTAAGGCCTGCTTAAGAGCATTTTGATCCTGCTCTTTGCGCAAAGGCGGTGCGCAAATATATTTGATGGCCTCAGCAGGTGGGCTATTTAGCAGATAATCATTGAGGAATAGGTATTGAGGGCAGGTTTCCAGCCAAAAGCGCTGACCACGTTCTAAGGCGGCTTTGGCCACGGCCAAGGCTCGCTCACTGCTTAAGTGGACGATATAAGGCATGGTACCTGCGGCCTCGCTAATGGCCAGGATGCGGCTTAAAGCCTCGGCCTCCAGATAGGGTGGGCGAGATAGGGCATGGGCATCGGGGGCTAGCTGGCCTTCGGATATAAGTTGTTCGCTTAGGCAGTTGATTAAATCGCCGTTTTCGCAATGAACCATAAGCAGGCTACCCAAAAGCCTTAGGCGGCGGCTGATTTGATAAATCTGATAATCATTAAGCCGTAAATTATCATAAGCCATATATACTTTATAGGAAGTAATACCTTTGGCCACTATTTGCGGCAATTCGTCGGCAATGGCCGAATGCCAATCGGTAATGCCCATATGCAGGGCATAATCGCAATAGCAATAATTGGCGGATTGTATTAAGCGAGAATCTAAGGCCTGGCTAAGGCTTTGGCCATGCTCTTGGGTGGCAAAATCAATAATGGTGGTAGTACCGCCGCAAATGGCGGCCTTGCTGCCACTTAAAAAGTCATCGCTGGTAGTAGCTAGGGCATTGGTCATGTCCAAATGGGTGTGGGCATCGATAAAGCCGGGGAAAATATAGCCCCCTTGCGCATCATAAATTTGGGCGTCGTCATCATTAATTTGCGGTGCTACCTGGGCTATTTTATCATTTTCGATTAAAAGATCGCCCTTAAAGCAGCCTTCGCTTAAAACCAATTGACCATTTTTTATTAAAGTTTTCATAAATATAACCTTTCAAGGCAGGATTTTTGGCTTATAGTACGAATATATTATATATAGATGTATTAAATATTGCAATTTGGATATTTTGTTACAAATGCTGTTTATATAATAATAGCATATAGTTAGGATGAAAGTAAAGATTATTTTGCAATTAATAAGTTAATTATTTAATTAAGGGTTTGCCCAGTTGGGGAGGGGTAAATGCTTAATTTTTGTGCTTTATTGAGAATTGTTTTCAAATTTATGTAAAATAATTATTGACAAATTGCTAAAAAAGAGTTAATATATGTGTAAAAGTGTGACCAAAATGTGACCAAATTATGTTATAATAGTATTTAATTAGCAATGATGCTTGCGGAAAACTGGCTAATGTAAAGGCAGAATTTGCTGAAAAAAGGAGGTTAAGTGGCATTTAGCTTAATCGGTTATAATTTAATAGCTTGCACATTAAGTTTTAAGGAAAAAATTTGGAGGGAAAAAAATGATTAGAAAGTACGGAAAAAAGCAAAAAAAGGGTTTTAACGAGAGCTTTTTTGTGGCGCTTGGTGCCATATTTATGCTCGCTGCTATTTTTGCCTTGCCGATGATTACGGTTTGGGCAAGTGGCAGCAATGGCCCGCAAACTAGCGATTATCATGTTAATCCGCTGGTAGAAGGTGGGCATATTGATGCCGATGGCCATTATATTACTGTAGGTGGTACAGCCGCTGATGATGGTTTAAAGCAATCTTGGGTTACTCCTGGTGCAGGTGAAGATGGCGAAGGCTTTGTTTGGGCCAGCAAAACCATTGAACAAATTAAAGATGGCGATGATTATGTCGAAAATCAATTCCAAATTGATTTAGAAGTAAGAACTGCCGAAAAAATCTTAGCCGATGTTGACTATAACAGTGCTACCGTTTTAGTATTAGACCTTTCCGGTACTATGGATAGCAATAAGAAAATGTTATTAGATGCAGTTAATGCTTTTATCGAGACCTATGCTACCATCCCCGCTGGTGTAGAAGGTGATGTGCGCCGCATGTTGGCCATTTCCTACTACAATAACAGCGGCCAGGCAGTTAGAGTTACCGAAGGTGAAACTACTACCTATTGGTTTAATGTAATTGATGATGGCGAGCGCAAGGCCTTGGTAGACGAATTAACCAATGTTGTAGAAACTTCGCATGGTTGGACATATACCCAAGGTGGTTTAATTATCGCCCACGACCTTTTAACCAATGATAAATTCCATGCCGAAGGCGCACCTTTAAACGGCATCGAAAATACCAATGTAGTATTATTGGCCGATGGCGATTCTAATCGTGTTCACTATAGCTATGATGTTTTAGATACCCCGGAAGAGGTAATAGCAGCTTGGGAAAACCGTCATCCTTCTACCTCGCATCATGCTAATTATCCACAACGTTTATTAGTTCATTTAGATTTAAATGGTGATGGTTTTGCCGATAGTAATGGCAATAATGCCGAAGTTAGGGTAATTGGTGCAGCTTTTGATACTGTAGAAGAAATTGAAGCTTATGATGGCTTTACCCATAAAGATTCGGTTGATACCAGCCTAGATTATTATGATTTTAATCGTAGCTATTTTGGCTTCCCGGAAGGTGCTCATGTTTCTTACTTAGAAGCTACCACTCCTTTTGCTCTTTTTGCAAATCCTGATTATGTAACTCAATTCAGTGGTAATCCTATTTTTTCAATTAGTAGAGAGTTTAAGTCCGGCTTAACTACCGGATTAGATGCTTTCGATTATAAAAATTTGATTACCTCGGATTATATTAATACTTATTTAGCCCCTATCTTAAATGCGGGTGGCTATAAAGTTGCCTATGTTGATAATGATTATAATTACCAACCGCTTAATTATGCTTATGCCTTAAACTTGCGCTCCGACTATGCCTTTGCATCTAATGGTGTAGGCTTAGCATTTGAATTAAGCAATATTGCAGCCACGGCCATTAAAGACTCCGGCGCTACTTTATTTACCGTAGGTTATGATAGTGCTACTAACTTTAATGATTATATGAGAGATTATATGGCCTCTGCCGAAGATAATCATTATGTTGCCAGCAATGTAAGCGATGCTTTTAATAACTTAACCAGTATTTTCCAAGAAGTTGCCAATAGCGTAAAAGCTTCGGCCGATGTTTGGAAGCTAAATGACCCGATGGCTCCTTATATTACTTTTGATAATTTGATTATCGATGGCTTAGAGCCCGGTACTGATGCTTATAATGAATATATCGTTAATAGCGGCATTATCACTGCTATCCGTGATACCGAAGATGCTGATGCCGATGGCGATAAAGAAGAGATTATAGGCTTTACTTGGAATTTAGCCAATATAGCCCCCACTAAAGACGGCGATAAGTATGTATATAAATTATCTTATCAAGTTACTTTAGATGTGGACTATCAATTCCCCGTAGCCGATGGCTCAACAAGCCCTGCTGTTAAATTAGAGGCCGACAAGTATTATCCAACCAATGGCCAAACCACTTTAGAGTATGCAGTTACTAAAGATGGCTCAACTATAGGTGATAAAGATAATCCTTTAAAATTAGATTTACGTGTACCTGCTGTTACTCCTTTGTTTATCGACTTAGAGTTTGATAAAATCGGCACAGATGGCAAACCGGTTACCGGTGCAACCTTTAAACTAGAGCGCCTAGATGAAGTAAGCGGCGAATATGTTGTAGTTTATAATCAATTACAATCAATTGCCGATACTATCGAAAATAACCAAGGCGGTACTTCTGTAGATAAAGCTATTGTTACTGCTGCCAATTTAAGCCAAGGTAGCTATCGCTTAACAGAGTTAACCGCACCTGCAGGTTATGTAGTTGCCAGCGAACCGATTACCTTTACCGTAGGCTGGGGCCAAATTACCTTTGATAATTGGACCGATGACAATGGTGATGTAGTTACAGGCGATCCTAGCGAATTAGTATTTACCAATAAAGTAGATCCTAACTTTATAAAGATTAATCTTAATAAGTCTTGGAATACTCCTTTAAATATTACTGATTTAACCGCTACATTTAAGCTTTATCAATTATTGGGCACAGCAGGCGAAGCAGCTCCCGATAATGCAGCAATTATTGAAGGTGGCGCTGAAGTTGCCGAATTAAGCTTAACTGCCGATGATGCCCTTACTCTAGCTGCAAACGAGCTAGCTACTTGGGGCGGCGAATTTATTAATGATGCCGCTTTCCCTCAGGGCTTCCCCCAGCAAGATATTAATGGCGATCCTTATTATTATGCCATTGCCGAAACCGGCATTAGCGATGGCGCAAATGCTATCACTGAATATGAATTAGGCACTATTAGTAATAGCTCTGCTACCGATGCCGAAACCGGTATTATTACCATTACTTTCTCGGCAACTAATAACTATAAGAATACCACAGTAGATATTCCTGTTATTAAGAGCTGGATTAATGATGAAAATGCCGCACCGGAAGGCCTTAGCGAAATTACAGTAGTATTAACCAGATCTTATATGGTTAAAAATGCCGGCGGCGAAATGGTAAAGCAGGCAGATGCTACATATAATGCCGCAAGCAATAAGGAAAACCGTACCTTTGTATTAGGCAAAAATGGTGGTACTATCAACGATTTAACCAAATACGAAGAAACTACCTGGGTACCTTATATTTATACTATTGCCGAAATTAGTGTTGCCGGCTATAGCGTAAGCTATATCGCTAATGATATTGCCACCACTGAAATTGGCGAAGGCTTTAAGCTTACCAATATCAAAGATCAAGAAAATACCTCGGTAGCCGGTGAAAAAACTTGGATTGGCTTACCGGAAGGTATGACCGAACCTGCTATCACAGTTACTTTATATCAGCAAGTAGGTAATGAAGATCCGGTAGCAGTAGGCGGTAGTTATGTTGCTAACTTGCCCAATCTTAATGCAGAAGCAGGCAAGGAATGGGCTTATAGCTTTACCGGCTTACCTAAATTTGAAATAACTAAAGATAATGATGGTAAAGTTACGGCCGTTAGAACCATTAAATACTCGGTAGTAGAAAGCGGCGCTAATGATCTTTGGTCGCAAAATGTAGTTGGCTATGATTTAACCAATACCTATAATGGCGAATTAATCGATATTTATATTAGCAAAGCTTGGGAAAATGCCGAAGGCAGCCCAACTGTTCAATATACTTTATATCAAGATAATGTAGCCATGGCAGATTATACTGATGTAGAGCATAATGGCACACTTACCAAGCAATTATTAGCCGGTAATTTGCCTAAGTATTATGTAAATGCTGGCGGTACTAAAGTAGAGCATGAATACCGTGTTGAAGAAGTAGTAGTAGATGGCGGTTATTATCCCAGTGCTTCTACTGTAAGCTTTACCGATGGCGTGGACGGCGCTAATGATGAAATTCACTATGGCTTTACCAATACTAAAGCTCCGGAAGATGAATTAACCATTACAGTTGCTAAAGACTGGCGCTTACCGGCAGGTATTGACACCCCGGCCAGCATAACCATTACTATTAGCAATGATCTGGGTGAAGAAACCACAATTACTTTACCTAAAACTGTACAAAATGATGCCGGCGAAAATGTTTTAAGCTGGACAGATTCGGTAAACTTACCTGCTACCAGATTAGTAGATATCATTGTTGACGGTACACCTACCGGCGACCAAGAAGTAGAATATATTGCTTATACCGTTACCGAGGAAGAGGTAGAAGGCTTTAGCACCACTTATTCTGTAAATAAGGGTGAGGCTACTAATGCTGCACCGCAAATTACTTGGAGCGAAAACCTTACCGCTAGCACAGTTGATATTGTAAATAGCCGCAATAATACCGAGCAAGTTGATATTAGCGCTGCTAAGAACTGGAATTGGCCGGCAAATGTTGCCAAACCTACTATTGTGTTTAACTTATATAGTAGAGTGATAACTGATGCTACAGCCAACCCTGTTCAATATGAAGATACTTTGGTAGATAGCCAAACTTTGGCCGATGGCGAAACCTCTGTTGATTTTGCCGCTCAAGCCAAATATGATGCCAATCATCAAGAAATTGTCTATGTAGTTAAAGAAGTAATTAGCGTTGCAGATGGTAATTATGCTCCTGCCAGTGGTAACTTAGAAGTTGTTGTAGAAATTGGTACTGATAATGCCGGCAAGGCCGAGTTTACCAATACTATTGAGCAAGGCTATGGTGATATTGCCGTTATTAAGCAATGGAATCGTCCTAGCGAAATTCCTACCGAAGCTGCTGTATTCCAACTTTATCAAGATGGCGTTTTAGTTAGCGAATTAACCTATAGCGATGCCACAGGCAGCCGTTATGAGTTTACTCCTAATACTGCAACTGCTGTTGATACCGGTTATGTAGTAGATAAAGGCTGGCCATACTTTAAGATTGATGCAGCTAACCCTGCCAATACCAAAGTTCATGAATATGAAATTAAAGAGGTATTGCCTGCCGAAACTAAGTTTGCAAACTTAACCGGCGATTTGAAATTTAACTATCAAGGTTCTTTAGATGATTTAGGCGGTAACTTTGGTGATAATACCATTACTAACCAGTACACCATCGAAAACCATAATCAAGTTCTTGGTTCTAAAACCTGGTATGGTCCTGCCGAATTAGGTTTCCCGGAAATTACTATCGAATTATGGCGTAAAGCCGGCACTACCGACGAAAAAGTAACCGAGTTAGTAATTGCAGAAGTTGCTGCCGGTAGCTTAGAAGCCAATCAAACCAATACTACTAAGTATGATTTTGCCTTCTATACAGGTACTGCACCTGCCGATGCCCCTGCAAATTATCAAGATGGTTTAAGCTTAGCTATTTACAAGCAAAGTGGCACAGAGTTTGAAAAATACCACTATTATGTTAAAGAAGTAATTAGCGAAAATAATAGCTTAGGCTATGCACTTGCCGAGAATGATAATCCGGATGATACCGAGCTAAGCAATATTATTGCCCCCGGCGAAGTAAATATTACAGTTAATAAAATTTGGGATAATGCCGGTAATGCAGATGAAATTAATTTGCGCCCTGCCAGTGTTGATGTTACTTTAACCCAAAATGCTGTTGAAATGCCGCCGGTAGTTACTATCAGTGGTGATAGCTGGAGCCATACCTGGAATAGCCTTCCTAAATATGATGGCCAAGGTAAATTATACAGCTATGATGTAGTAGAAGATAAAGCTTCTATAACTGTAGAAATCAATGGTATAGATGTAATTGTTTATACTCCTGCTACCGTTGTAACTGCTAGCGAAGCAGGTTATGAGATTGCCTTAACCAATACCTATCAGCTATATCGCTATCAGGTAAATCGTTACTATACTTCGACAATTGATGGTGAAGTTAATAACTATAGCGAAATTGGCGATATCCTCCAATTAACTCAAGAACAAAGAGATAATTCGATGGTTGGTGCTCAAAATGGTTGGGTAGAAGTTGTAGATCCTACTATTTATAGCAATTACAACAGCATTGATTTTATCTACCAAGCAAATGATGGTAACAGAATTGTATTCCTGGAAAATCCCGGCCAGCTCTACACCATCAACCTCTACTACGAATATACCTATGAGCCGGATGATCCGATTCGTCGACCCGATCCGGATCCGGATCCCGATCCAGATCCAGATCCTACTCCGGATCCAACTCCCGAGCCGCCCCCCGCTGATATCCTAGACATCGAAGAAGATGAGACTCCTTTGGCCAATATACCTGCTCCTATCCCGGTTCAGCCGGTAGTTGAAGTGCCCGAAGAAGTATTGATTATCGAAGACGAAGTTCCCTTGGGTAATCTGCCGCAAACCGGTTCGATGGGCTTAACATTTAATGTTTTACTGGGCTTAGCCTTGTTAATGTTTACTGTTTCCGCCCTAATGTTTGGCAAAAGAGCAAGATAACTTAAAATCGGAGGCCACCTTTAATTAGGTGGCCTCTATTTTTTTACAAAATTTTAAATTGGGCAGGCATTTATTAATTTAGGTTGAACATATAATAGAAGAAGATTATACCAGGAGGCTTTTATGATAGTAAAAACGGCTACCGAATTGGAAGCCCTAGCAGAAGTGTGTCAAATTGTGGCTATCACCTTAAAACAAATGGGCGAAGCCATAGAACCGGGTATGACCACCAAGGAATTAGATAGCATTGGCCAGAGCATTCTTAGCAAATATGGTGCTCGCTCGGCACCTATTGCCTGCTATAATTTTCCGGGTTATACCAATATCAGCGTTAATGAGGTTGTTGCCCATGGCATCCCCGGCGATAGGATTATCCAAAAGGGTGATAAAGTTAATATCGATGTTTCGGCCGTTAAAGACGGTTTTTTTGGCGATAATGCCGGTACTTTTTTGGTGCCGCCTATCAAAAACAGTCATAAAAAAATATGCGAATGCTGTAAGGTTGCCTTGCAAAAAGCTATATCCGTAGCTATTGCCGGCCATCCTCTAAACGGCATCGGCCTAGCGGTGGAAAAAGAAGCCCATAAAAACGGCTATAAAACTATTCGCAATCTTTGCGGGCATGGGGTAGGCAAAACCCTGCATGATCAGCCGGAAAGCATTTTTAATTATTTTGAAAAAAAGGATAAGCGAATCATCAAAAAGGGTATGGTGCTGGCTATTGAGCCTTTCGTTTCGATGAAAGATACCTATGTAGAAGAGCTAAACGACGGCTGGACTTTAAAAACGCCTAATAATTCTTTTGTGGCTCAATATGAGCATACGGTGGTTATAACGGAGGATCAGGCCTTAATCTTAACCTTGCCTGATTAATTGATAATAGGCTAAATAAGGGCGGTATTACCGCCCTTTTATAATAGTAAAATAATAGGAGGTTAGAATATGCAACAGCAAGTAGTATTATTAAGTGGCAGCCCACGTAAGGATGGCAATTGCGAATATGTGATAGGCGAGTGCGCCAAAGTGATTAGCGATAGCGGTTTAAAGCCGCAAGTAATAACATTACATAATAAGCCGATTAGGGCTTGTATTGCCTGTGAGCAATGTTCGCCGAAAGGCAAATGTGTTATTGATGATGGTGCTAATGAGATTTTTGCCCAGATTAAAGACTCGCAAGGTTTAATTTTGGCGGCTCCTGTGTATTTTGGTACAGCACGTGGTGATTTAATGAATTTGATCCAGCGATTAGGGATGGTAAGTTTACGAGATGGCCGTTATTTAGACGGCATGGTCGGTGGTCCGATAGCGGTGGGGCGCAGAGGCGGCCATACTGCAACAATACAGGAAATGCTGATGTTTTGTTTTATTTGCGGCATGATAGTGCCGGGATCGAATTATTGGAATATAGTATTTGGCAAAGCTAAAGGCGAGGCAGCCCAAGACGAAGAAGGATTAAACACAGCGCGCCTATTTGCAGCTAATGTGGCCAAAGTAATTAAAAAGATGAATGATTAAAAGTTTTAGTCGATTTTTTACAAAAAATCGCAGGGGTGTGGCCTAGCCGGCCTTTGCTTCGCAAAGCCGCAGCTAATGCACGTAGCTATAGCGCAAAATCGAAGATTTTGGCTCTAGCTCAGGGGGCAGCGCCCCCATGGTCTTAAAAAAAGAGGTAGGCTGTCGTAACGACAACCTACCTCTTTTTTTAAGAACTTAAAACCATTCTTTTTTTGTAAAAAAAGACCTTACTGGCCTTTGCTTCGCAAAGCCACAGTTATGCACGTAGCTATAGCTCAAAATCAAAGATTTTGGCTCTAGCTCAGAATCAAAAAAACTTTTAGCTTATTTCCCTGTTAAATGTTGATGCGCTAAACGTAATTGCTCCGGTATGGCCAGTTTTTGTGGACATAGCTCAATGCATTTGCCGCAATCGATACAATTAGTAGCATCTTGCCCTTTTTCCGTATAAATTACCGAGTATAACCACTTTTGCTCCGGGGCACGGGCAGAATCATTCCAAGCCTTAAATACCCCCGGTATCGCCACATTAGCCGGACATGGCAAACAATAATTGCAGCCCGTACACTCAATATTAATTATCGATTCCCAAGCTAAACGCGCTTTATCATAAATAGCCAGCTCATCAGGCTTTAATATATTGCTTTGCGCATGCTCGAAAATACGTAAACTATCCATTAACTGCTCCATAGAAGAAGAGCCCGATAAAATAACCGTAACCTCCGGCTGATTATAAAGCCACATAAAAGACTTTTCGGCATTGGATAACTGCTCCTGCCAGCCGCCAAAAGCATCCTCTACCACCTGCGGTACATTATTAGCCAGCAAACCACCATGCAATGGCTCCATCACCACCACCGGTATACCCTTAGCCGACGCAAAATGTAAACCCTTTTCGCCGCCTTGATTGTATTTATCATAATAATTATACTGCATCATAATTAAATCCCAGTTAAAGCTGCTAACCACTTGCTCGAATAAAGTATTGTCGCCATGAATAGATGCCGCAATATAACTGATTTTACCTTGCTCTTTTAAAGATTGCATAAACTCATAAGCCTTAAACTTTAAGGCCGTTTGCCAGTTCTTTTGCGAAAGATTATGCAAAAAATAAACATCGATATGCTCCACTTGCAATTGCTCTAATTGAACTTGATAATAATGCTCTAAATCTTCCGGCTTTTCTACCAAAGATACCGGTAGCTTAGTAGCCAAAATTACCTTTTCCCGATAACCGTCTTTTAGCGCTTTACCCACAACCTGCTCGCTGCCCGGATAAAAATAGGCGGTATCAATATAATTTACGCCATGATCGATAGCGGCACGAATTAATTCGATAGCTGCCGCCTCGTCAATTTTTTTATTGCCCTCGGCATCGGTAAAAGATGGCAGGCGCATACAACCTAAACCAAAACGAGAAACCTGCTTGCCGCCCAGCTTAAAATCTACATATTGCATAAAAAACCCCTTTCTGTCAATAATTATTTTAAAAATAGGCGAAGCAATCAATAATCGCTTCGCCTACTGTTTAAACAACTTACATAACTAAATCATTATACCATTGTACAGCCTGCGTATAATACTCATTAATCTTAGCTGCACCTAAACCATGTTCGCGTCCAAATACACTTACATCATCCCAGTTAGAGTATTCATAGGCCTCAAAAAAGGCAAGTAGGGGCGAATAAGGGCCATCTTTACCTAATAAGGAAATACTTACCGCCTCGGCCACAGGTAATTCCGAAAGCATATCTTCTTTACTAATTTCTAAGGCGATATGCAATAAAGATAACATGCCGCATAAAAATACTTCGTTAATATCATTTTTATGCCAAATATGGGGTGCTAATAATTCGCCAAAACGTGCCCTTACTAAAGAGATACGAACCAGCTCTAATGGTTTATCTTCGGCTACACCACGCAAGGCTAATAGGCCAATCCATTTCTTTAAATTAGCTTCGCCCAAATAGGTAAGGCCACGGCTAATCGAGGGGATATTGCGTAAGCCCACCGCCGCCGAATTAAGTAAACGCAAAAGCTTATAAGATAAAGCCACATCATTTTCGATAATGGTACTAATCTTATGAAAATCTACATAGGCCGCACTGCTGGTCATTTGTAAAAGTCGATAATAGTTTACCTTTAAGGGGTCGATATCTTTGGTTTTCTTAATAACCGGCTGCTCGGCCGAAAAATAACGGCCACTAAATAAAGTATAGCCCAAGGCCTTGCCGGCCTCGTATTGCTCCATCGAATATACATTATCCAAAATAAATCGGATATGCTTATTATTGCTGATTAAGCGCTTTTGCAAATCATCATTCATCTGATTAGGCTTGATATGGCAATACTGCACCAGCTTTAATAATTGTGGCACCTGCGCCGTGCTTTTGATATTTTTTAAAGATAAACTATAGCCGGCCTTACGCAATTTTAAATATAGTTCTAGGTCGGCCTCTAGCACATCGTCAACAATTTGGATAACAAAAATATCCTTAGGCAAATTTTGTAATACGGTTGGCGTTAGCAATTGCAAAGAGGTATTGATAAAATAGGCTTTATCTTTATTCATATCATTAACCCCCAATAAATCGAGGGAACGATTTAAACTACCCATTTGAATTTGATTGCTATCTTTATTATGGGTACTGCTATTAATATCGAATAATTCATAGGCATGGGTATTGCCATCCAAATCCAATACCGGTTGCATATTAATGTACATATCTTTGTATTTTTTGGCAGCATCGTATTGATCTTCAAAAAATACATAGCAATTACGGCCATTTTCTTTGGCTTTATATAGGGCAATATCGGCTTTACGCAAAAGCTCGGAGGTTAATGAACCATGCTTAGGAAACATCGATATGCCTACGCTTAAAGTACAAACGGCATCAAAATCGGGCAGGGAATAATCCTGCATCATGCCGTCGATTAAAGACGAATAATATTGCATAAACTCGTCTTCGGTTTCGAAGCGGTTGGGGTTATCGGTAAATACTAAAACAAATTCATCGCCGCCCAAACGGTAAATACTATTTACATATTGGCTGTTTGATTTAAAAAACTTAGTTAAATGCTTAAGCATTAAATCGCCGGCTTGATGGCCATGGGTATCATTAACTTCCTTAAAGTGGTCCATGTCTACCAAAACCATAGCTCCCCGGCATTGACGGGCAGCAATTTGGCGAATAGTTTCGTTAAAATCGGTAACAAACTTTAAGCGATTGGGCACGCCGGTTAGCTGATCATAATAAGCCAAATTATAATAAGCTTGCTCATTATGCCAATCCTCGCTAATATCCCGCATATAAAGGGCTATAGCCGGACGCAAGCCATCCCAAGTAATTGCCAGTGACTGAATAGATATTGCATTTTGCGGCTTATCATCACCCTGAACATCAATCACTATCCGACCATTGCGCCCGGGCAAAAAATACTCTTCCAGGCCGGGTAGGCTGTTTACAAAATCGTCAAAGCTAGGGTGCGAATTATCTAAGCGCTTTAGCAAAGCATCATTGGCAAAGAGCAATTCTTTGTCTACTGTACTAATTACAGCAATTTCCTGATCATTTTGGCCATTAAGTAGGTGAATAGCCATCTCTAGCTTATGATCATTAGCCATACTATTAAATATCATCTTAATTTCCTAACTGCATTAAGCTCTATACAGATTTTGTCCATCCAAATTTATCTTCGATTTTGCCCCATTGAATAGAGGTTAAATCGTCATAAACCTTTTGGGCTAAAGGCCCAATTTTGCCATTATTAATCAGGATTTTTTGGCCATCGATATTTAATTCACCAATCGGCGAAATTACCGCTGCCGTACCTGTACCAAAGGCCTCGTCTAGGGTGCCTGCGGTGATGGCTTGCTTTAATTCTTCTAAAGATATGCGGCGCTCGCTAACTGTTAGGCCTTGGGCACGCAAAAGTTGAATTACCGAATCACGGGTAATGCCCGGCAATATCGAGCCGCCCAGTTCGGGGGTGATAACTTGATCGCCTATTTTAAACATAACATTCATGGTGCCAACTTCGTCGATATATTTATGCTCGGCGCCATCTAACCAAAGCACCTGCGAATAACCTGCTTCTTTGGCCTTATACTGAGCCGCCAAGCCGGCTGCATAATTGCCGCCGCATTTGATATGGCCGGTACCGCCCAAAACAGCACGAGAATACTCGTTTTCTACAAAAATCTTAACCGGATCTAAGCCTTCCGGATAATAAGCGCCAACCGGCGAAAGGATAATAATAAACATATAACGATTAGAACGGCTAACCCCAAGGTAAGCATCGTTGGCGATAATAAAGGGGCGGATATAAAGCGAGGTATCGGGCAAATGCGGCACCCAATCTTTATCCACGGCTACTAATTCGCTAACGGCCTGTACAAAATCGTCCACCGGCAATTCCGGTATGCAAAGACGCATCGAGGATTGATTAATTCTGCGGCCATTGGCCTCGGGTCTAAAAAGCAAGGTACGGCCATCGGCAGCATGGTAGGCCTTTAGCCCTTCAAAAACTTCCACGCCATAATGTAAAACACAAGAGGCAGGGTCTAGCTGCAAAGGAGCATAAGGAACTATGCGGGCATCATGCCAGCTTTTGCCCTCGGTATAGTCCATAATAAACATATGGTCGGTAAAATATTGGCCAAAGCCTAAATTATTCCAATCGGGCTTAGCCTTTAATTCGGTAGCTAAATTTTTGATTATTTGCATAATAGCCTCCCTAAGATTATTTATTATTTCTTTCTATTATATAATATTATAGGCAAAAAGACAAGTTTAGTGCTAAAAAAAATATAAAATTTTTAAAAATTTATATTTTTGCTTGAATAGCCACTTAACGCATGTTATTATAATGTTAAAGACTAAATATTGAGGGGGCAAGCTATTGTGCATTGTGTATTTTGCGGTTTTGACGATTCCAAGGTAATAGATTCCCGCCCGGTAGAAGAAGGGCGCAGTATTAGGCGCAGACGCGAGTGTTTGGCCTGTAATAAGCGTTTTACTACTTATGAGCGTTTGGAGGAATTGCCGCTATTTGTGGTTAAAAGCGATAATCGGCGCGAAGTATTTGATAGCAGCAAAATTTTAACCGGCCTGATTAAAGCTTGCGATAAGCGTGCCGTCCCCTTTGCCGTGCTCGAAAATATGGTTTTTGAAATCGAACGCAATTTGCGCAATAATCTGGAGCGGGAAATTAATTCCAAGCAAATCGGCGAAATGGTAATGCAATATTTAAGGGCCGTAGACCAGGTAGCCTATGTGCGCTTCGCCTCGGTATATCGTAATTTTGAGGATGTTTCAACTTTTATAGAAGAAATTCGCTCCCTGCAACAGGAATTAAAGGAAAGTAAGAATAGCGATAAATAGGGTTAATAATTAAAGCAAAATGACTTGAGCCAATAGGTTCAAGTCATTTTATCCTAAATAGGTGCATATCATTTAAAGACAGCTTGTTTGCTGAACTTTAAATAAAGGACTGATGATATGAAAGCTTATTTGCAGGATATTAAGCAGGTTTTTGAAGCTTTAAAAACCGATGCAGAAGGCCTTAGCCGCCACGAAGCTAATACGCGCCGCCAATTGCATGGTACCAATAGCCTTAAAGAAGCGCCAAAGCCCCATCTTTTAAAGCGGCTTTGGCAGCAGATTAATGATGCCATGGTGCTAATTCTTTTGGCGGCTGCTTTAATTTCGGCCGCCTTTGGTGAATATACCGATACCCTAATTATTATGCTGGTAGTGGTGATTAATGCCGTACTTGGCCTGGTGCAAGAAGGTCGTGCCGAAAAAGCCATCGAGGCCTTGCGAGGCCTTACCGCACCCCAAGCCCATGTATTGCGAGAAGGGCAGCTATTTAAAATTGCGGCCAGCGAATTGGTGATTGGCGATATCGTAGAGCTAAATAGCGGCGATGCCGTGCCTGCCGATTTACGCCTAATCGAAACCCATAATTTGCGCAGCGACGAGGCCTCTTTAAGCGGCGAAAGTTTGCCGATTGATAAAATAAGCAGCCGCTTAAACACTAATTATCAGGATATCCCCTTAGGCGATCGCTTTAATATGGCCTATGCCGGAACCAATATTGTTTATGGCCGTGGGCGTGGTGTGGTAGTAGCTATCGGCATGGATACGGAAATCGGCAAAATTGCCGCCTCTTTAAATCAAAATAGCAGCCCCAAAACCCCATTGCAAAAGCGTTTGGGTGAATTGTCGCGCTTTTTATCGATTGGGGTTTTGGCCATTTGCGTTTTTATTTTTGCCTTTAGCCTTTGGCAAAATGGCGATTTTAGCGCAACTTCGCTACTTAATACCTTTATGCTGGCCATTAGCCTGGCGGTAGCCGCCATACCCGAAGGCCTGGTGGTAGTGGTTACTATTGCCCTTTCTATAGCGATGGCCAATATGAGCCGCAAAAAAGCAATTATCCGCCAAATGACGGCCGTAGAAACCCTAGGTTGTACCCGCATTATTTGCAGCGACAAAACCGGCACTCTTACCCAAAATAAAATGAATATTGTCCATCAAGAGGGGCATTTGCCATCTTTAATCAAAATTGCCGCTTTATGTAATGATGCAATTTTGGGCGATAATCAAAATATTAGCGGCGAGCCTACCGAGGTGGCTTTAAGTGAATTTGCCTATCAAAATGGCTTTACGCGTTTGCTAAAACATAAAATGCCCCGGATTGGTGAATTACCCTTTGCCAGCGAGCGCAAAATGATGTCTACCCTGCATAAGCTCGTTGATGGCGGTTATTTGCAATGCAGCAAGGGTGCCCCCGAGGTTTTGCTTAATAAATGCAGCTATTATTATGATCAAGATGGCCAAGTTAAGCCTTTGGACGAGGCCATGCGCAGCCAAATTCAAGAGCAGGTAGCGGCTTTAAGCGCCAAGGCCTGGCGTGTTTTGGCGGCGGCCGAGCAAAATTTTGTAAATCCGCAGCAATTTCCTGCCATTCAGATGAAGGATGATCGGCTTTGGGAAAAAGATTTGATTTTTTGCGGCCTTTATGCCATGCTCGACCCGATTCGCCCCGAGGCCAAAAAGGCGATTGCCCAGGCCAAAGCCGCCGGTATCGAAACGATTATGATTACCGGCGATCATCAGGCAACGGCGGCGGCAATTGCCCGTCAATTAAATATCCTTACTGATGATACGCAAATCCTAAGCGGTCGCGAGCTGGACTTAATCAGCGATGAGGATTTGAGCAAAACTATTGGTCGCTATAAAGTTTATGCCCGAGTGCAACCCGAACATAAAATGCGAATTGTGGCCGCCTGGCAGCAAAAAGGCTATGTTACGGCCATGACCGGCGATGGTGTAAATGATGCACCTGCCCTAAAAAAGGCCGATATAGGGGTAGGAATGGGTCTAAGCGGTAGCGATGTTAGTAATTCCGTGGCCGATATGGTTTTGGCCGACGATAACTATGCCACAATTATCCAGGCAATCGGCGAAGGGCGGCGTATTTATGAAAATATTCGTAAGGCTATTCAATTTTTGCTGGCCTCTAATTTAAGCGAGGTGCTGGCTATTTTTGCGGCCACAATTTTGGGTGTGCGCTTATTTTTGCCGATTCATCTACTATGGATTAATTTAATTACCGATTCGCTGCCGGCTATTGCTTTAAGCATGGAGCCTGCCGAAAAGGATATGATGAATTCGCCGCCACGCAAGGCACATAGCAGCATTTTTGCCGATGGCATGGGCTTGCAAATTCTTTGGCAAGGCTTATTTTGCGCCATCTTAACCCTGATGTCTTTTATGATTGGCCTAAGTATCGATAATATTACCGGCACAACCATGGCTTTTATTACGCTATCTGCGGCCGAGATTTTCCATTCTTGGAATATGCGTTCGCGCTTAAGCAGTATTTTTAGGATGAGTAATAATAATCCTTGGCTATTTGCGGCTATGGCTGTTTCGTTAGGGCTTAATTTTGTAATCTTATATACACCTTTACATGCGGCCTTTCAGCTAACGCCCTTGCCGCTTTATCAGCTGGCCACTGCCTTATTGCTGGCCATCTTAATTATTCCCTTGGTCGAAATCAATAAGGCTTGGCAGCGCTATCAAAAAAAATAAGCTTGGCTTTTTGCAAATAATATGCTATAATAAATAGATATGCATTAATAACAAGCGGTTATTAAAGGAGATTTTTTATGGCAGATGGCATTGCTTTTAGCATTGGTTCTTTGGATATTATGTGGTATGGGGTTTTAATTGCCCTGGCTTTTGCCGTAGGCGGCTATTTGGCCTTAAGGGAAGTAAGGCGTCAGCATTTGGATACCGACCATTTAATGAATATGCTTTTGATTATTTTGCCGGCGGCAATTATTGGTGCAAGGCTATATTATGTGGCCATGAGCTGGGATTATTATAGCCAACACCCCGAGATGATTATTCGTACCTGGGAAGGCGGCATGGCTATTCATGGCGGCATTATTGCCTCGATGATTGGGATTATTATTTATTGCAAAATCAAAAAGCTGGCCATTTATCCCTGGTTTGATTTGATGGCGCCCTTTTTGGCCTTAGGCCAGGCAATTGGCCGTTGGGGCAATTATATTAATCAGGAAGCCTATGGCGCACCAACCGACTTGCCCTGGGCAATTATGATTGATGGTGTGGGGCATCATCCCACCTTTTTATACGAATCGATTTGGAATGTGCTGGTTTTTATCAGCCTAAAATGGCTGCTTAGCCGCCCACATCGCATCGGCAGTGTTTTTGCCGGCTATCTGATTTTTTATTCAATCGGGCGCTTTTTTATCGAAATGCTGCGCACCGATAGCCTAATGCTAGGCCCCTTTAGGGTGGCAATGCTGGTATCGGGGCTGGGCGTTTTGGCAGGGGTAATCGTTTTGCAACGCATTGCCAAAAATCCGCCGGTGGATGTATCTAAATTGCCGGAAAGCAATACTAAACACAAGAAAAAATCGACCAAAAAGACGAGGTAAAATATGATAAATTCAGATATCAACTTAATTAGCGTAATTTTGGCAGCAGGCAAAGGCACTCGTATGCATAGCGATTTGCCCAAAGTGCTGCATCCAATTTTGAATAAGCCGCTTTTGGGCTATGTTTTGGCTGCTACCGAAGCTTTAAATCCCAAGCAGCAAATAGCCGTAATCGGCCATCAAGCCGAGCAAGTAAAGGCGGCCTTTAGCAGCGAAACCTCCTTAAACTTTGCCCTGCAAGAGCCGCAATTGGGCACAGGTCATGCCCTAATGATGGCCATGCCTGCCATTAAAGATGATAATGCCATCATTATGGTGCTTTGCGGCGATACGCCCTTAATCCGCCCCCAAACCTTAGCTGATTTAAGGGATATTTTTATTAAACAGCAGGCCGAAGCTGCGGTTTTAACAGCTATTTTGGAAGATAGCCATGGCTATGGTCGAATTATCCGTGATAAAGAAGGCCATTTGGCCAAAATTGTGGAGCAAAAGGATGCTAGTGTTACCGAGCAGGCCATTAAGGAAGTTAATAGCGGCATTTACTGTTTTAAGGCAGGTTCTTTAAGGCAGGCTTTAGCCGAGCTTAAAAATGATAATGCCCAGCAAGAATACTATTTAACCGATGTTTTGGCCAATTTGCGAGCCTTAAATAAGCGAATAATTGCGGTAATCTGCAATGATAGTGAGGAAATTGGTGGCATTAATGATCGCCTGCAATTGGCCAATGCGGCCAAGATTATTCAAAAGCGAATCAATGAACAATGGCTGCTTAAAGGGGTAACAATTATCGATAGCGCAGCTACTTATATCGATAGTGATGTAATTATCGGCCAAGATACAATTATCGAGCCTCAAACTTATTTAAAGCAAGGCGCAATTATCGGCAGCCATTGCCATTTGGGCATCGGCACGGAGATTAGCAATTCAAAGCTGGGCGATAATGTGCATACGCATCATGCCTTAATTGTGGATAGTAAGGTGGGGGATAATTGCCAAATCGGCCCCTTTGCCTATTTAAGGCCGGGCACTGATTTGGCCAATAATGTTAAGGCCGGCCATTTTGTGGAGATTAAGAAGTCGCAAATCGGTTATGGTAGCAAGGTGCCTCATTTGGCCTATATCGGCGATGCAATTTTGGGCGAGCAGGTAAATATAGGTTGCGGCTCGATTACCTGCAATTATGACGGTAAAAACAAGCATCAAACGCTAATTGGCGATCATAGCTTTATCGGCAGCAATACTAATTTTGTGGCACCGGTAAGCGTGGGTAAGCATACGGTAATTGGGGCAGGCTCGACGATTACCAGGGATGTGCCCGACCATGCTCTGGCCATAGCCCGCAGCAAGCAGGTAACATTGGAAGACAGAATAAAATAAATAGCAATTTTGAGATACTAAAACCGAAATCATCGAGTATAACTTGGGGTTTCGGTTTTTTTTGTTTTTGGCAAGGTATGCTTTATTGATAGCAAAGATATAAAGCCCGTCTTTTTTGGGATTAACAAGCATATATATATTGAGGAAAGGGGGAAATTTTTATGTTTAGGGTTTCGGATTTAAGATATAAAGACATAATAAACGCCCTAGATGGCAAACGCTTAGGCTATATTAGGGATGTAGAGCTGGACTTATTAAGCGGAAAAATAAGAGCAATTATCGTGCCGGGCGAAACACGCTTTTGGGGTTTTTTTGCCCGCAATGACGATTTAATCATCCCCTGGGATAGTATAAAAAGAATCGGCTTGGATGTAGTATTAGTAGAAGTGGAGCATTTGGATACCATCAAAAGACGCTTTGGCTCTAAATATCGCGAGGAACAAGAACATGCTTTTAATCGCTTAGCCGGCGGAGATTTGGCCATGGAATATGACCAAGAAATCGAAGATATTTTACGTGAATAATCTAGTGCTCTATTATACAAAAGCATGATTGGTGCTGGATATTATTGTATACAATATGGCAAAAATAGTTGATGATTTAGCACAAAAAAACACTTGATTTTATATAGGTATTATGATACAATACATTTGTATAAAGGTAAGCATTTTAGGAAAGAGAGCCCTAATTGCCTACCGCAACTCGTTGCATATGTTAAAATAAAGGAGGAGTTATATGGACGCTATTAATGCTATTCTTAATTTTCTAAACGGTATTATTTGGTCGGATTTTTATGTTTATTTATTACTTTTCTCCGGCCTCTTCTTCTCAATTAGGACTAAGTTTTGTCAGGTTCGCCTAATTAAGCCGATGATTCAGCTTTTGTTTAAAGGCGAAAAGTCCGAAAAAGGCATTTCTTCTTTTCAGGCTCTCTGTACGGCTTTAGCAGGCCGAGTTGGTACCGGTAATATTGCAGGTACTGCAACTGCTATCTTTTACGGCGGCCCCGGTGCTCTCTTTTGGATGTGGATGAGCGCATTTTTAGGCGCAGCATCTGCTTACTTAGAGGCCGCTTTATCGCAAACATATAAAGTTGAAATCGATGGTCAGTATCGTGGTGGCCCTTCTTACTATATTTTACGGGGGATGAAAAGCCGCTGGTATGCTATGTTATTTGCGGTTGCCGCACTTTTAGCCTGCGGCGTATTTTTACCGGGCGTACAATCCAATACCATTGCTAACGCCTTCTATAATTCTTTAGGCGTGCCGCTTATTGCTACCGGTATTGTATTGGGTATTGTTTTAGCTATCATTATTTTTGGCGGTGTTAAGCGTGTTGCTGCAACTGCTGAGCTAATCGTGCCTTTTATGGCCATCATTTATATGATTATGGCTTTAATCATCGTAATTGCCAATATCGATCAATTGGGTTCGGTTATTGCCACCGTTTTTGGTTCGGCATTCTCGGCCGATGCCACCTTTGGCGGCTTGATCGGTTTAGCTATCTCCTGGGGTGTTAAGCGTGGCGTATACTCCAACGAGGCAGGCCAAGGTACAGCAGGCCCCGCTTCGGCCGCAGCCGAAGTATCCCATCCTGCTAAGCAGGGCTTAGTTCAGGCATTTTCGGTTTATATTGATACTTTATTAGTTTGCTCGGCTACCGGCTTTATGATTTTGATGACCGGTGCTTACAATGTTTTAGGTGCAGCCGGCACAGGCGGCAGCATAGCTAAAGCTGATGGCGCTACTTTCTTATTCGAAGGTGCTCCCGAATTGGCAGCAGCAGGTACGGTAGGCCCTGAGTTTACCCAGCAAGCCGTATCCACCTTATTACCTGGTTTTGGTGGTGTTTTCGTAGCTATTTGCTTAGTATTCTTTGCCTTTACTACAATTATGGCTTATTATTATCAAGCCGAAACCAATATCGCTTATATTTTCCGCGGCGGCGATAGCGCTATGCGTAAAACCGTTACTTTTATTTTAAGATTATTTATGGTTGCCGTAGTAACTATCTTTACCTTAACATCTGCTCCTACTGCTTGGGCAGCCGGTGACGTTGGTGTTGGTTTGATGGGCTGGATTAATATTATTGCGATTTGGATTTTACATAATCGAGGTGTAGCCACCTTAGACGATTTCGAGATGCAGTATAAGGCCGGTAAGGACCCTGTATTTAATCCCGATAGCGTTGGTAAAAAAGGTATGGTCTTTAAAGATTGCGATATTTGGAAGGAAATTAATAAAGACCGCATTTAATACCAATAATATAATTTTGATTTGATTTGCATAATGAGGCTGCTGCAGTTTGCAACAGCCTCATTATTTGTATTTGGCTAATCAATTCAAAATAGAATTTACTGTATACTGAAAAAATAAATTTAATCATCTTCTTTTTAGCTTGCAATTAATCGATTTTATGTGTAAAATATAGTTATATTTTAAAACTATGCAGATAAATTAAGTATTAATCAATATTACTTTTTTAAATAGTTTGATAATTTAATTCAATTTTGCAGGATTTATTGTATACAAAGCGAAATCTAATTAGGAGGCTATATGAGTAAAGCTGTTTATGCCGGTACTTTCGATCCGATTACCAATGGGCATTTAGATATTTGTCAGAGGGCGGCTAATCTATTTGACGAAATAATTATTGCCGTAGCCGATGATAATTATAAAAACACTTTATTTACCACCGAAGAACGCTGCCAGTTGGTGGCCGAGGCCACAGCCAGCATGGCTAATGTACGGGTGCAGGCTTTTTCCGGCTTATTGGTCGATTTTTGCCAGCAGGTGCAGGCGCCTTCGATTATTCGTGGTTTGCGGGCGGTAAGCGATTTTGAAAAGGAGTTTCAGATGGCCTTGATGAATCGTAGCTTAAATAAGCAAATCGACACTGTTTTTTTGATGAGTGGGGGCAAGCATTTATTTGTAAGTTCCAGCCTAATAAAAAATGCGGCAATTTTGGGTGGGCATATCGAAGAATTGGTGCCGGAGGCTGTTTATTTAGCCTTGCAGAAAAAATATGCCAAGGAGTAAATGATGACAATTATAAACGAACAACAACCATCCTTTAATGAGCATCGAGATTATATTGCGGTAAAGGCCGAGGAAGATGCGGTTACGATAATTGGTCTTACTCGAGGTAAGGATACTCGCCTAAGCCATACCGAAAAATTGGATAATGGCGAAGTTATGCTTTTGCAGTTTACAGAGCATATCTCGGCGGTAAAAATTAGAGGCAATGCTATTATCTAT
Organism: uncultured Peptococcaceae bacterium; assembly: GCA_964368605.1. GTDB lineage: Bacteria > Bacillota > Dehalobacteriia > UBA4068 > UBA4068 > CAYJBP01. Next base: position 29,553 of record CAYJBP010000010.1, read on the forward strand.
ACAAAGCATGGTCAAATAAAAGCAGGTATTGAGTAGTTTGAATTTAAATAAATTTTGGGGGTAATGCTATGATTGAATTGAAAAAGCCGGTAAAGATTTGTGACACTACTTTTCGTGATGCCCATCAATCGCTATTAGCTACCAGGATGACTACATCCGACATCCTGGCCGTAGCAGAAGCCATGGACGAAGTTGGCTTTCATGCGGTGGAGGTTTGGGGCGGTGCTACCTTTGATAGCTGCATGCGCTTTTTAAACGAAGATCCTTGGGAGCGTTTAAGAGCTATTCGTAAGGCTATGCCCAAAACCAAATTGCAAATGCTGTTACGTGGTCAAAACCTGGTTGGTTATCGTCACTATGCCGATGATGTTGTTGATGAATTTGTAAAGCGTGCAATTAGCAATGGTATCGATCGGATTCGTATTTTTGATGCCTTAAACGATCCTCGCAATTTACAAAGAGCAATGGAAGCAACCAAAAAAGAGGGTGGCCATGTACAGGCCGGTATATCCTATACTAATAGCCCGGTACATAATATGGAATATTTTGCCAATATGGCAGTAACTTTGCGTGATATGGGTGCCGATTCGATTTGTATTAAGGATATGGCCGGTATTATTTACCCCTATGGCGCTTATGAGTTGGTAAGCACAATTAAGTCCAAGGTAGATTTGCCGATTCAAATGCATTGCCATTATACCTCGGGCATGGGCGCTATGGCTTATTTAAAGGCTATTGAAGCCGGTGCGGATATTATCGACTGTGCCAATTCGGCGGTAGCCTTAGGCACATCGCAGCCCTGTACGGAAACAATGATTGCCAGCTTCCAAGGCACAGCAGGCGATACGGGCATTGATTTAGAAAAGTTGGTCCCGATTGCTGCTCAATTAAGGGATATCCGTAAAAAGTATGGTAGTTTTGATAATTCTGATGCAAGAGTAGATCCTAATGTATTGCGTTATCAGATTCCGGGCGGAATGATATCCAATTTTATCTCGCAATTAGAGCAAAGCAATGCTTTGCATCGTTTAGAAGAGGTTTTGGAAGAAGTGCCTAAGGTACGTAAGGATATGGGCTATCCGCCTTTGGTAACGCCGTCGAGCCAGATGGTTGGTTCGCAGGCCTTATTGAATGTGCTTAATAATGAGCGTTATAAGATGGCAACTAAGGAAATCCAGAATTATTTTAAAGGCGAGTATGGAGCATCACCTGCGCCGGTTGATCAAGAGATGCGCAAGAAGATTATTGGCGATGCCGAGACTATTACATGCCGTCCGGCCGATTTAATTCCGCCGATGCTGGAGAGTATGCGTCAGGAGATTGGTGCTTGGGTAGAAAGCCCGGAAGATTTGCTGCTTTATATTATGTTCCCGCAGGTGGCCAAAAAGTTCTTAGAGGATAAAATGGCCGGTAAAACCAGGGTAGAGTATAATATGGTGGGCTCGGATACAGCAGGCAAAGTACATTATGCTCCGGTATAAATCATAAACTAAAAAAGACCACTTAGGTGGTCTTTTTTTTTATAAGAAAACCCCCAAAAAACATAAGGGTTTTTAGGTTCTTTTTTCCTTAAAAAAAGAACGGTTTTAAATAGTTTGCACTTAATCTTTCAAGACAAAAGCAAAGTAAAAGGGATAGCCTGCGCATCAATTGCAGCCGCAGCACACCCGACTGAGCCACATAAGTTTCGCATAAAACTTTAGCAAGAAAAACTATTGACAAATTACTACAAATATTATATCATATTAAATGATAACGTTATCTTATTTTGAATTGGGAGGTATTTTATGTTTGAAGAATTTAATCAGCAAGAAGAACTGGATGTAGTTGCTTTTATCGAAGAAACCACCTATACCATTTGGAATAATAATATGGTGGGTGCAATTTATGATTGCTATACGGAAGACACTATTATCCATGCTGCAAATGGCAAAGAAGTTAAAGGAGCCAAGGCCATTGTGGCCGATACTATGGGCTGGTTAAGCGCCTTCCCGGATCTTAAAATTGTAATTCTAAATACCATTTGGCAAGGTAATGCCAAAGATGGCTATCATGTTTCGATGCCTTGGTATTATACCGGCACCAATAGTGGATATAGCCGCTATGGTGCGCCTACAGGTAAAAAATTAACTAAAGAAAATAATTTAGGTATAGCCAATACCTTCATTAAAAAAATAGACGGTAAATGGACTTATGTAGAAGAATGGTCCACTTATGATTTTGCCGCCATGCAAGCTGTTTGCACAAATGACTAAATAAGGAGTGAACTTTATGTTAAGCCCAAATATTGTAGCCGAGCGTCGTGCTTTAGAGCATATTGTTGATAATTGTAAGTTCGAAACCGCCGAGCAGGTTTGCGAATTATTCGAAGCCCTTACCCACCTAATCTGGAAATATAAGCAAGTTGGTCGCATTTACGACTTTTATTATGATGGTATGCGCATCCATCACCAGGGTGATAGCGATATCATTGGTGTTGATAAGGTTGTGCAAGATACCTTGGCTTGCTTAGCCGCCTTTCCCGATATGGAGTTTATATTCTACCATATATATGGCACAGGTAATCCGGAAGAAGGCTTCCGCTTTGGTCAGGCTGTACACTTTAAGGGTACCTTTAATGGCATCAGTAAATATGGCCTAGGTGCAGGCGCTGCCTTCGAACCACATGAATGTGTAGACGTTTGCGAATGTTTAATCAAAAAAGTTGATGGCCGCTGGCGTGTTGTAGAAGAATGGGCAAACCGTAGCACCTTAGCCTTTGAAAGAGTATTAAGCCAGGCTAAACCCTTTTTAGCGGCAACTAGCCCTGTAAAAGAGCAGGCCGATGCCTATTTGCTTATGCCGAAAATCGAAGAAGTACCTGCTTATGATAGCTGCGAGGAGGTAAACGAGAATGTATAAATCCGATAAATTATATGATGAAATGAAGGCTATCGAAGCCCAAATTAAAAGTATTACTATTACCGATGAACAGTCTATTGCCGAGTTTTTCCGCCTTTATACTATACTTATTTATGAATATAAATGGATTGGCAGTATTTATGATATCTATGATGCTAATGCCTATATTTTAACCGGCAATGGTGGCAAATTAAATGGTGCAGCCGCTTTTGTTAAAAATACCACCGAATTATTAGCGGCTTTTCCCGATCTTAAGCTTAATATTGCCGATGTTTTTGCCATTAAAGATGAAAAAGGCTATAAACTATATCGCCGCTTTTACTTTAATGGCACCAATTTAGGATATAGCAAATATGGCGCTCCTACCGGCAAAAGCTTAGAAGGCAAAAAATGTATTTGTCAAAGCATGTCCTCGCTAGAGCTAATAGATGGCGAATGGAAAATTACCTATGAATATACCATGTATGCCGATGAATGGATGCGTAAAGTTTGTACAACTGATTAAATAAATAGTATTTATGCCCTAGTTGCTGTTATAATTTATAATTTAGGGAGGTAGTTTAATGTCTGCATTAGATATTATTATTGTTGTTGTGTATATTTTAGGCATGCTGTTTATGAGTATGCAATTAAGCAAAACCAATAAAACTCAGGAAGACTACTTTATTGGTGGCCGTTCGATGCCTTGGATTCCTGTTGCCTGTTCTATTGCCGCCTCTACAATCAGCGCAAATGGCTTTATCGGCGGCCCCGGTTGGGCTTATACCTCGGGGATGACCGCTTTTATGCTCCAATTTAGTATACCCTTTGCCTTACTTTTGGCCAGCAACTGGGCTGTGCCTTTACTTTATAATCTTAAAGTTACTTCTTGCTATGAATATGTGGCCTTGCGTTTTGGCAAAAAAACTCATTTCTTGGCCTGTGTTGGTTATTTAATTACCGCAGCTACCCTTTTATCAGGCTTTGTCTATATTCCTTCGCTGATTATTCAACAAATTACCGGTTGGGCGATGGCTGTTATTGTCCCAATTATTGTTTTAATCGTTATTGCTTATACAATTATGGGTGGTATCAAGGCCGTTATCTGGACAGATGCCGTGCAAATGATTGTTTTATGGATAGGCTTAATTGCCACTGTTATTATCGCTTTACAAAGCCAAGGCCTAAGCTTTATGCAGGTTTTGGATAATGGCGAAGCAGCCGGCATGCTCAATACCCTTAACTTCTCATTTGATATCGCTTTAGAAAATGGCGTTTGGGTGGCTTTATTCGGTGGCTTTGCCATGTGGGGTCAATATTTTGTGGCCGACCAAACCCAATTGCAAAGAATGCTGGCCTCTAAATCGATTAAAGCTGCTAAAGCCTCGATTATGACCAGCGGTATTGTGATGAATGTTATGATGTTTATCTTTATGCTAATCGGCGTAATTATGTATTCTTTCTATCAAGGGCAAGCTTTTGAAAGCTCTAATAATGTAATGATTAACTTTGTACTAGAGCATTTGCCGGTTGGTCTTTTAGGCTTGATGATTGCCGCCGTATTTGCCGCCGCTATGAGTAGTATCGACTCGGTTTTAAACTCGATGACTACAGTTTTTGTTAAGGATATTTATGAAAAATATATCCGTAAAGACCAAGGTGAAACCCCACTTAGGGTTAGCATTATGTTTACCGGCGTATTTGGCGTTTTGGTTATTATCTTTGTTATGATGGGCTTTGTGGGCACTACTTCTTCCATTTTGGCTACCGTTGGCGCTTATTGCGGCTTTATTGCCGGCTCGGTTTTTGCCGTATTTATGCTGGGCATGTTCTGCAAAAAGGCCAATGATATCGGTACTACTATTGGTTTTATCGCCGGTATTATTGCCACCTGGGCAGCCTCTAGCAGCTCGATTAACTGGTTATGGTATTATTTGGTTGGTGCTATTGTTTGTTATGTGGTTGGCTTTATTGTTAGCAGCATTACCGGTGGCGAAACTGCCGAAAAAGCCAAGTACACAATTAAAGGCCAGCGTGATATCCTAATTGCCGCCGGCGAAACCACCAAAGACGGCGTATCTATTTTGCCGGGTACTATGGATAAATATGGTTGGGGTTTAGTTGCTTTCTTCTTTATCCAGTTGATTATATTATTTATGTTTAGCTAAACTATCATTTAAAGGAGAATGGACAGATGACTAAATTTGCACAAGCTAAAAAAACAGTTTTAGATTATTTTTCCGCTTTGGAAAAGGCTGCCAATAATGGTATTGAGCAGGCAATTGCTCCCTATATCTCTGCCGATTATGAAATGCGCAGCGTTTATCCTTTTAGAGAAGTTGATGGTGGTTTAAAGGGTGCGGTTACTACTTTATGGCAGCCGATGCTAAAGGCGATTAAGCATATGGAGCGCCGCCAGGATATTTTTATTGCCGGCGATAATTTGATGGCTCCAGGCGAAACCTGGGTGATGTCGATGGGGCATTTTATGGGCTTGCATGATGAAAGCTGGCTGGGCATACGGCCTACCGGCAAAATTGTCAATATTCCTTATGCCGAGTTTAACTGTGTAGAAGATGGTAAAATTACCAAAAGCGCTTTATTGATGGATTTGATAAGCTATATGGCGCAAGCAGGTGTTTATCCCTTGCCGCCGATGACCGGCAAAGACTTTGTTTTTTATGGGCCAAAACGTCATAATGGTTTATTATTCGAAGATGCCGACCCCTTACAAAGCCAGGCTACTTTGGATTTAGTTAATCGGATGTGCGATGATTTAGTTAAGGGCGGCCTGGTTGATGCCGGCGATGGCAGCATAGAAGGCAGCCCCGAAGAAATTTACGGCCGTACTTTTGCGCCTAATATGGCCTGGTATGGATCTTGCGGTATTGGCGGAACTTATACAATCCCCCGTTATATGAAGCAGCATCAAGGGCCTTTTTCGGCCGGCTTGGATGATATGCGTTTTAATGGGCATCGGGTGCGTTTTGCCGAGGGGAATTTTGCCTGCTGGTTTGGCTGGCCCAATTTATATAATCGCAATAGTGGCGGTTATTTAGGGATGATTGAGGGTAAAGAGGCCGTACAAATGCAGGTAGTTGATGTTTACTCTTGCTATGATGGCTTTATTGAAGAAAACTGGGTTTTTATCGATTTAGCTTGGTGGTTTAAGCAGCAAGGATTGGATGTTTTTGAACGTACTGCCGAGATATTTTATTATTAATAATTAAAAAAAGGGTTGTGACAG
>CAYJBP010000011.1:0-35519 GCA_964368605.1 uncultured Peptococcaceae bacterium
GGGGCGCTGCCCCCTGAGCTAATGCCAAAATCTTTGATTTTGAGTACTAGCTATGTGCATTAGCTGTGGGTTAGCTTTAGCTAAACCCAGCTAGGCCAAACCCCGCAATTTTTTGTAAAAAATTGACTAAACTTTATATTATTCAGCAGCTTTTTCTGCTTTTACTTGGGCTATAATCTTTTCGGCAATATTACCCGGCACTTCCTCGTATCCGGAAACATGCATTGTAAACTTGCCACGGCCTTGGGTTATCGAGCGCAAATCAATCGCATAACGATGCATTTCGCTTAAAGGCGCTTGCGCTTTAATAACTTGTCGCTTGCCAATCTGCTCCATGCCCATTATCCTGCCGCGCTTGGTATTAATATCACCCATAATATCGCCCATGTATTGATCGGGAACAATAATTTCTACATCCATTACCGGCTCTAATAATACAGGTTTAGCCTGCTCCATACCCTTTTTAAAGGCCATATTAGCCGCAATCTTAAAGGCCATCTCGCTGGAATCTACATCATGATAAGAGCCATCAACCAAGGTAACCTTAATATTAGATACCGGGAAACCGGCCAAAATTCCCTCTACCAAAGATTCTCTCATGCCCTTTTCAACGGCCGGAATATATTGCTTAGGCACCGAACCACCAAAGATTTTTTCCTCAAAAGTGAATTCGTTTTCATAATCAGGCTCGATATCAATCTTAACATGTCCATATTGGCCATGGCCGCCCGATTGCTTCTTATGCTTGCCTTCTACCGTTTTAGCGCTGCCTCTAATTGTTTCTTTATAAGCAACTTTCATTTCTACAGGGTCAACCTCTACCCCAAATTTACGCTGCAAACGGTCGATAACAATATTTAAATGTGCTTCGCCCATACCTGTAATCAAAGTCTGGCGGGTAACCGCATTCTTTTCATAACGTAAAGTAGGATCTTCTTCTAATAAGCGATTGATAGCATTGCCTAATTTATCCTCGTCACCTTTGGTTTTAGGTACGATAGCTATCGTTAATGTTGGTTCGGGGAAATCAATACCCTCTAAGACAATTTCGCTATCCTTAGTGGTTAAAGTATCGCCGGTGGTGGTAACAGCCAGCTTGCTTAAGCTGCCGATATCACCTAAATTAAATTCTGCCAAAGGTAAACCGTTTTTACCCTGCAAGGTAGATAGTTGAGCCACTTTTTCGTCGGCGGCTTTACCGGGATTATACATGGTGCAATCGCCCTTTAAGGTGCCCGACATTACCTTAAACATACTAATTCTACCCACAAAGGCATCGGCCATTGTTTTAAAAATTAAGGCGGCCGGAGCTTCTTTAGCCGCTTCGGCATCTAATTTATTTAAAGGATTCGGCGCATAGTCATTGATAAAGTTCATAAATAAATCAATACCGATATTTTTTAAGGCACTACCACAAAGCACAGGAACAACCTTGCCTTGGGCTATACCCAAACGCAGGCCTTCATTGATTTCGGCAGCAGTTAACTCTTCACCATCTAAGTACTTTAAGGTGATATCATCATCGCCTTCGGCGGCTGCTTCTACCATCATTTCACGATAATGCTCTACTTCATCGGCCATATCGGCAGGAATTTCAATTTCCTTGGCTTTGCCATCGGCATACTGATATGCCTTTAAAGTTAATAAATCGATAATGCCATTAAAATCGGCTTCCTGACCAATCGGAATTTGTACCGGCACAATCTGACGAGTTAAAGTATCCGACATATTATCATGAACTTTGAAGAAATCGGCATTCTCGCGATCCATTCGATTTACAAAGGCTAATAAAGGAATATTGGCTTCGTCGGCCATTTCCCAAATTAATTCGGTGCTAACTTCTACACCGGCTACGGCATCTAAAAGCATTACTAAACTATCGGCTACTTTTAAGGCGCTATTTACTTCGCCAAAAAAGTCGGAAAAACCGGGCACATCAAGTACATTTATTTTATTATTTTGCCATTCTAAGGCTAAAAGCGATGTATTAACCGTACTTTTGCGTTTTAATTCTTCGGGATGATAATCGGAAACTGTATTGCCATCATCAACCTTACCTAGCCTATTTACCGCCCCGGTATTGAAAATCATGGCCTCAGCCAGCGAAGTTTTGCCGGCCCCTTGATGAGCAACTAAGCCCACATTGCGAATGTTTGCAGATGGATAAACCTTCATTAAATAGCCTCCTTGTAATCAATTTAATGTGTTTAAGAACACATAGTAATATAAAAGTTTTGTAAAAAAAGTACCGCCTTTTATATTCCACCTACTATTATTATATATTTGATAAGCAAAACCCTTTTTACTAAGTCAAAATTCTCTAGTTTTCTGATAATTATTTTCAAATTTTGTAACACTTAGGACAAGAAAACATATATTGACATTGAGGAAAAGAAAACCCAGGAGGTAAATTTTATGTCTACAACAATTCAAAACCAAGCTTCAATCACCTATTTATCCAATGGTAATAGCGAAACTGCAACTTCTAATATTGCTACTACCCAAATCGAATCCAATTTGGAAATTACTATCACTTGTTTAGAAAGTTCTTATCAGGCCAATGATTATTTAACCTATACCATTACTGTAAAAAATATTGGCAGCACAACCTATACCAATCCTGTAATCAACCATAATTTAGGCACTTATTTTTATACCCCGGTAGGCTTAATTTCGAGCATTAGTGTGTCTCCGCTTACCTATATTGGGCCCAGTCAATATTATCAAAATGGCCTATATTTAGGCAATATTATCCCTGTAGTTTCTGCCAATAATGTTCAATATAGCCTAAGTACCATTGAACCTAATACTATTATTAATATTATTGCTAAATACCAGGTTAATGATTATGCCGAACTGGAAGTTGGCAGCTCGATAACCGCCATTGCCAGTGCCACGGCTACCAATTTAGCCGAAATGATCAGCGACCAATGCACTACCCCTGTTGCCGAGTATACCGATGTTACTATTATCAAGCATATGTGCCCCAATCCGATTGTGGAAGGAGCCGATATTAGCTACTTCTTTAACCTAAGTAATAGCGGCAATATCGAGGCCACCAATTTAGTTTTAACCGATACCTTTGACCCTGCCCCACCTGCTATTGGTAGCGTTACCTTAAACGGCTCGCTTTTAGATAGCTCTTTATACAGCTATACCGCAGGTACCCTAACCTTACCTTCTACCGCAACTACCTTTACGATTACGATACCGGCTGCTGTCTTTACCCAAGATTCTACCGGCTTAGTAACCACCATACCCGGCACCAGCGAAATTGTGGTAGTTGGCACCGGCGGCACAATAATTTAATTAATAGACCAGGAGGTAAGTATTATGACTACTATTGTTAACCAAGCTTCGGCCACATATTTAAGTAATGGCCAAAGCCAAACCATTGTTTCTAATGTGGCCACCACCGAGCTAATAGGGCCTGTAGGCAGCACAACCTTATCTATCGAAAGTAATAATGATGGCTATTTGCCTAACCAGGTATTGTCCTATATTATTGCCGTTAATAATACCGGTGCTGTAACCTATACCAATTTTGATATCATCTTTAATATGGGCACCTATACCCTAGGCGGCCTAACCCTAACCCCGCTTGATTATATCGGCCCTTCTTTTTACTATTTAGGCGGCATCTATCAGGATCAGATTACCCCTACTGTTAATGCCAATAATATAGTATATAATTTTGCCACCTTTGCCCCGGGCGATGCCATTATTATTGCCTTAAGAGTAAAAACCAATGATTATGCCCAGCTGGAAGTAGGCAGTAGTATTGATATTGTGGTAGATGTAGAGGCTAATAATCTAGCTTTAACCGAAGCGGCCACCCATACTACCCCGGTTGCCAATTATACCGATATTGATATTTATAAGCATATGTGCCCCAATCCGGTTATTGAAGGCGCACCGCTTAGTTATTTCTTTAATATCAGCAATAAAGGCAATACATCGGCTACCGATATTGTCTTAACCGATACTTTTGATCCGGCCCCGAATACCATAAGTTCGGTAACTTTAGATGGGGTTAGTGTTGCAAGTACCGATTATAGTTATAGTGGTGGCACCTTAACCATCCCGGCCGTGGCCAGTAGTTTTTCGATTACGGTAGATGCAGCAGCAATTAGCCAAAGCGCCGTTAATGGCATAGTAAACGTAACGGCAGCCAATACCGAAATTGTGGTTGTTGGTAGTTTAAGCTAGGCTTAGCTGGATTTAGCGAACTAAAAAACAAGTATCCCTTGACATATTTAGGGATACTTGTTATAATGTTTATATGAAGGATTGCTGCTTTTGGGTTAGCGGCTAGTCCTAAACATTTTTAGAGAAAAACCGCTTAAATTACCAGTTTAAGCGGTTTTTGCTATTTATCTTTACTACGCAAAATCATTACGCATAAAGTAATAACACCTAAAATTACAATGCAAAACTCAAAGAGTTCACTATATGTAATCATAGCGTATCACCCCCCTTACCAGAAGGAGTGACCAACCGCTTAAGCAACAATCCTTAATTATATATTAACATAGATATATTATAGTTGTCAATTAATGTATATCTTTAGTTAAAGGCATACTTGTAATTTATTATTGATATTTTACTATAGCCAACACATCCTCCTCTAAAGCTTGCAAATCTTGGGCGGTTTGCAATAGATTATAATTGCTTGCCTCAAACCATTTAATATTCTGATCACGCTTAAACCAGGTTAGCTGCCTTTTGGCAAAACGACGGGTATCGCGCTTTAAATGCTCGATTGCCTGCTCATAGTCGTAAAATCCTTGTAGGTATGCGGCTAAATGGCGATACCCTAAACCCTGCATAGAAGTGCTCTCGGGGCTAAGTCCGGCTTTTAGCAATTGCTCTACTTCGGCTAAAAAGCCGGCTTGCATCATTAAATCAACACGATAGTCAATACGTTGATACAAAGTTTCTCGTGGCCAGCTTAAACCAATGATTATAGCAGGATAATCAGTAATTTGCTTATTGGCAATGGCGGCAACTGCTAGGCCGCTTTGTTTAGATATTTCTAAAGCCCTAATTACCCTTTTTAAATCATTGGCATGGATACGCTTGGCGGCAGCAGGGTCTTTAGCTGCTAATTGTTGATGCAAATATTGATTACCAAATTGTTTGGCCTCGGCCAATTTTTGCTCCCTAAATTGCCAATCGGGCGGGGCAATATCTTGATAGTTATTGGCATAGAGCAGGGCATTAATATATAAACCTGTGCCACCTGCAATTAATGGCTGCTTTTGCTTTGCATAAATTTGCTCGATAGCTTCCTTGGCATCAAGCGCAAACTGCGCCACATTATAGTTAGTATTAGCAGGGCAAATATCCAATAAATAATGGTTAATCCCTTGCATCTCGGCATTGGTAATTTTGGCCGTACCAATATCTAAACCGCGATAAACCTGCATCGAATCGGCCGAAATTATCTCGCCATCCAAAGCTTTAGCCAGCGCCACTGCCAAAGCCGATTTACCACTGGCCGTCGGCCCGATGATAAAAATTAGTGGCTGATTTTGCTGATTAGTCATATTTACCCCCCTAACGCAAAAAGCGCTTACGAATTTCATCAGTAGCAATTTTAATAGCCAATGGTCGGCCATGCGGGCAGGTAGCTGCGTTTTCGCAATTATCCAAATCATTAAATAAGGCGCTGATATCGGCCTTGGTTAAATAACGATTGGCTTTAATTGCCTTTTTGCAGGCCATCATAAAAATTTGCTCTTTGCGCAGGCGGCTAATATCGGCTTCGGTTTCGGCCAAACTATGGAGTAATGAGCGCAAAAACTCCTCGGGCTCCGCCCCTTGATACCATAGCGGCACCCCCCTGATTAAATAATCATTATCGCCAAAAAACTCCAGTACAAAACCTAAATCATTTAAATGCAAAATAGCCTCGGTAAGCCAAATATGCTCCTCTGCACTAAGCGTAATATTTAAAGGTAAAGCCAACATATTACTGTCGGTGCTTTTGGTTTTGGCTTGGGCGGCAATACGCTCAAACAAAACCCGCTCATGAGCGGCATGCTGATCAATTAAAAGCAGGCCATCAGCCTCGGCCGCTACAATAAAGCTGCCTTCTAGCTGGCCAAGTACCTGTAATTCGCTAAACTTTAAAAGTCGTTTTTTAGCGATATCATAATTCTCATTTTGCAAATCAAAAACCACTTTTTGCTGATAATCTACTGATGATGCCTTTTGCTTAAATGCCTGCTGAGGCATTTGATTCCCCTGGGCAAAAGAAGCCGATTCTGGTTCTTGTTTTGGCTGCTCATAGGCGATATTACTGCTTAGGCGGCTTAGGGTTGTTCCTAAGGTTTGAAAATCTAAATTAGCCGACTTAGCTTCGCCTAATCTATACTTGGTATTACACCTAACCACATCTTCATTAAAGGCTTCCAACTTACTGAAAGTTGGTTCTAAATCTATATTATTTGTACTTGATATATTTGTTTCATATTGGGGGCTATTTTTTGTGGCCAAACGTGGTGCTAATGCTTCTTGATGATAAAATGATTGCTGAATAGCCTTAGCCATCTGCTCCTTAATAAAGGAAGGCTCGGCAAATTTAACCTCCATTTTGGCCGGATGAACATTGATATCGATGCGATCCGGCGACAATTCTAAATTAAGCACGATAATCGGATACCGCTTAGCAGGCAAAAGGGTATAGTAAGCATCATCAATCATCTGGCTTAATTCCCTGCTTTTAAGCCAACGATTATTCACAAAAAATGTATAATTATTCCGATTAGAGCGCGACAAATCGGGCAAAGAGATTAAACCATTTACTTTAAAATTGCCTTCTTGATAATCCACAGCCAGCATTTTGCCCAAAATTTCACGGCCATAAATGGCGGCCAATACTTGATTTAAATCACCACGTCCATCGGTGGTAAAAATCTTTTTATTGCCCTGCACCAGGCTAAAGGCAATAAAGGGATTGGCCAAGGCCATTTTTTGAACTGTATCGATAATTAAACCCAATTCCCAGCGGGAGCTTTTAAGAAATTTTTTGCGTGCAGGCGCATTATAAAATAGTTGATCAATCAAAAATAAAGTACCATTTTTACCGGCAGTAGGCTCGGGTATAGTTGCTCGGCCATCGCTAACTTGCATTGTAAAGGCATGATCGGCATTTTCTACCTTAGAAGTAATTGTCATCTTGCTTACCGAAGCAATCGAAGGCAAGGCTTCGCCCCTAAAGCCTAAACTTAAAATATTATCTAAATCGGCCAATTTGCGAATTTTGCTGGTAGCATGCCTTTGAATGGCCATACGCATATCTTCGGGTATCATGCCACGGCCATTATCCACAATTTGCAATTTAGTGCAATCGGGGTTGAATATTTTGATATCAATACGGCTAGCTGCGGCATCGATGGCATTCTCGATTAATTCTTTAATTACAGATTGCGGCCGCTCTACTACCTCGCCGGCCGCAATTTGATTAGCGGTATGACTATCTAAAAGCCTAATTTGGCCTTGGTTAATGCTCATAATCTACTCCAGTAATTTTTTGCGCCATTCGGCAATTAAAGTTAGCGCTTTAATTGGGGTTAAAGAATCACAATCCACGCTTAAAATTTGCTCTAAAACATCCTGCTGGGCAGGGTTCTCCTCTACCCCTAAATAATCGGCAAAACTAATCTGCTGATCGGAGGCAATTTTGGCTTGCAGGCGCTTTTCATGCTCTAATTCGCCTAGTATTTGACGGGCTCTAAATAATAAAGACCCCGGTAAACCGGCCAATGCAGCCACATGAATACCATAACTTTTATCGGCGCCGCCTTCAACTATATTATATAAAAAGATGATTTTGCCCTGTTTTTCGCGCACATCTACCGAATAGTTTTTAATTAAAGGAAAATTATCGGCCAGGGATGTTAATTCATGATAATGGGTAGCAAACAATGTTTTAGCAGCTACCTTAGGCTGAATTAAATGCTCGGCCACCGCCCAGGCTATGCTTAAGCCATCAAAAGTGCTGGTGCCGCGGCCAATTTCGTCTAAGATAACCAGGCTATCTTTAGTTGCATGCCGCAAAATATTGGATGTTTCGGCCATTTCTACCATAAAGGTACTTTGGCCGGAAGCCAAATCATCACTAGCCCCTACCCTGGTAAATATGCGATCTACATGGCCAATTACAGCCTGCGAAGCCGGCACAAAGCTGCCGATTCTGGCCAAGATTACTATTAAAGCAGCTTGTCGCATATAGGTGGATTTACCGGCCATATTTGGCCCGGTAATCAAGATTAATTGTTGGCTATCATTATCCAAAAGCAAATCATTGGCCATATAATTTTCGGCACCGATAATATTCTCTACCACCGGATGACGGCCTTCGATAATCTCGATTTTGGCCTGATCATTCACCACCGGCTTACAATAATTATAATCGGTTGCCGTCTTGGCCAAGCCTTGCAAAACGTCTAAATAAGCTAATATTTCGGCACTATATTTAATCCTGGGTGCACATATAGCCACATTTTCCCTAAGCTTGCAAAAAATTTCATATTCCAAGGCAATTAATTTTTCCTTGGCGGTTAAGATTTTTTCCTCTTCTATTTTTAAAGTTTCGGTAATATAACGTTCGCCACCGGCTATGGTTTGCTTGCGAATATAATGATTAGGAACCAAATCCAGCTGCGATTTCGAAACCTCGATATAATAACCGAATACCTTATTAAAGCCAATTTTTAAATTGCGAATACCGGTTTTTTCTTTTTCGGAAGCCTCTAATTGCAAAAGCCTTTGACGACTGTTTTGTGCGATATCACGCAGCTCGTCAACCTGGGCATCATAGCCGCTTTTTAGCAAATTACCCTCTTTAACGCCAACCGGCAAATCCTCATCGCTTAAAATATCATCAATTTGCTGATAAATATCTTCCAGCAAATCTAATTCATCTAATAAAAAACGCAAATAATGGCATTGATATTGCGCCAAATGACGAAAAATATCCGGCAAAAGTTTAAGCGAGGCCTTTAAGGCCGCCATATCTTTAGGCGCAGGGTTGCCATGGCAAATCCTGGCCAAAAGACGGGGAATATCATACACTTGCTTTAAACTTTCCCGTAAGTCGGCCGTAACTAAAGGGATATCCAACATTTCGTCAATTGCGTCCAAACGCATATTTACATGCGATGATTGCTGCAAAGGCTTTTCCAGCCAGGCACTTAAAGTACGGCTGCCCATAGCAGTTACCGTATTATCGATAACCTGTAATAATGTACCGTGTTTTTTGCCATTACGCAAAGAATTTGTTAATTCTAAATTGCGGCGACTAACCGCATCTATGTATAAAAATTCACTAATATTATAATAACAAATACTATCGATATGATTTAAGGCTCGCTTTTGGGTATGATTAAGAAAATGAAGAATATAGGCCGCTGCCAAATAGGCTTCCTTATGTTCATCATAACCAAGGGCTACCCCACTGGCCAGCTTAAATTGAATTTGCAATAATTCTCGAACATTCTTTTTGATAAATTGCTGATCATAAACAGGGCTAATCATACCCTGCCAATGCTCTTTAACACGTAATTTAAAAAATTCCTCGTCGATTAATTCGGCCGGTAAAATTAATTCGGCCGGATTAATTCGAAATATTTCATCGGCCAGCTTATGCCAGCTATCCGGCTCGGCAATCTCGGTAGCCATAAATTCGCCGCTGGAAATATCAATATAAGCCAGGCCAAAGCTGCGCCCACCATCGGCGGCCTGCTTTAGGCTAATTGCCGCCAAATAATTGGCCGTTTTTTCCTCCAGCATATTTTCTTCTACTAAGGTGCCCGGGGTAATAATTCGAACCACACCACGCTTAACCAGGCCTTTGGTTTTCTTAGCATCCTCTAATTGTTCGCAAATTGCTAACTTATAGCCTTTTTCGGTAAGCTTGGCTGCATAATTATCTACGGCTTTAGCAGGCACTCCGCACATCGGCACTTTATTGCCGCCACCACTATCCCGAGAAGTTAACTGCAATGATAGCTCCTTAGTTATCAAAAGAGCATCATCCATAAACATCTCATAAAAATCACCCAAGCGAAAAAAGAGCAAACAATCGCTGTATTGCTCTTTTAGGTCTTGATATTGTTGCATCATTGGTGATATAATAGACAAAGCAAATCCTCCCAACTAAGTATTACTGAGCTTTAAGCAAATTATTGATATTAGTGGGTTGATAATCGCTGATAAAAATTGAATCGTCCTGAATAATAGCCACTTTTAGGGGAGTTTCTTTTAATTCTTCGGGCAAGGTTGCCACATGTTCGGCTATTCTAAGCTGGCGCGAAGCCAAAACATAGGCCACAATATAGGCATTTTTATCACCCTCGGCTCCGGCATGGAGCAGGCCTCGGCAAGTGCCCATTACAATTATCGAGCCGCTGGCAATAATTTCGCCACCGGGGTTGATATCGCCCATAATCACGGCATTGCCACGAATATTTAGCTTTTGGCCACTGCGCACCCCACGCATAATCATTACCGTATCGCCACCATGCGCCTGATAGGTAGTGTCCTCACGCCGCTCTTCCTGCACATTATGCTTAAGTTGCTCGGTTTTTTGCATATGGTATTTATCCATAATCCGCTCAATAACCGCAATTTCTTCCGGGCTAAAAACATCGCTATCGGCGATGATATACTCGGCATTGATAAAAAAATCGCCGCTGGTTAGCAACTTTTCTTCCAAGGCTGCGCATAATTCGGCAAAGCTGGCCTCCAAATTATTAAATGTAAAAATCAAACCGGAATTAGAGCCTTTGATATTAACCAGGCCTTTATTCATAATTATTATCCCCTTTTTCGGCATTATTTTTGCTAAACTATATTTTTCGGCAAAAGTGTAAAAATTTCCTGCAATTAAGGAGTCTAATATGCGATATGGATTTGATGAATTATTTAAACGCTTTAAAAAAGCAATAAGCAGCTATGATTTATTAAATGATGAACAACCACTGATGATTGGTTTATCGGGCGGCAAAGATAGTTTGGCCTTGGCCTACTGCCTGCATAAATTTTTGCGAATTTCCAAATATAAATACCCTTTGGCAGCCGGGCATATTAGCCTGGGCTTTGCCGACGATGATTTAACTAATATGCAAAATTTTTGTGCAGATTTGAATATACCATTTTTCTATCAAAAAACCCAAATCGGCGAGATTATTTTTGATATTCGTAATGAGAGTAATCCCTGCTCTTTATGTGCAAAAATGCGAAGAGGTGCTTTAAACACTTTAGCTAAAGATAATGGTTATTCTAAAATTGCCCTTGGTCATCATCAAGACGATGTGGTCGAAACTTTGATGCTTAACTTATTTTTTGAAGGTCGTGCCGGCGCTTTTAATCCTTCTACCTATTTAGATAGAATGGATTTAACGGTAATTCGCCCCTTTATTTATGTGCCGGAAGATTTGATTAGCTATGTGGCGCGTAAAGAAAATTTGCCGATTACCCAAAGCAATTGCCCCCATAATTGCCTGGGTAAAAGGCAGGAGATTAAAGCCCTGCTTAAAGGCATGGAAAAAATTGCCCCATATGGTAAAGATCGGGTGGTAAGTGCTTTAGAACGCCTGCATAAAGGCAAATGGGATGGCTTTTAACTTGTAACTTATAGCATCTTTTTTATGCGAATATTTGATGTGATAAATAGGAGGATTTATGTTTAAAATTAATGATGCTGCAAACAGCGAGCAAAACTATCAATATTTACTGGCTGCTATTGATGATTTACTGGCTAGCGAAACCAATATTATTGCTAATTTGGCCAATATTACGGCCTTTATTAATGGCTATTTAGATGATTTTAATTGGGTAGGTTTTTATTTACTGGAAGATAAAACTCTGGTATTGGGGCCTTTTCAGGGTGGGCCTGCCTGCATTCGTATTCCGCTTGATAAAGGGGTTTGCGGGGCTGCCGCCAGCCAAAGGCGTAATATTTGTGTTAATGATGTTAATCAATTTCCCGGCCATATTGCTTGCGACAGCGCCTCTAAATCGGAAATGGTTTTGCCGATTTATCAACATGATAAAATATACGGCGTTTTGGATATAGATAGCCCCATCTTAAATCGATTTGATGCCGATGATCAAAGATATTTAGCCGAAATTGCTACTAAAATTTCGCAATTTTTAAGCCAAAATCAAATTTGAGGTTAAAATGATAACTAGCAAACCCCGTAATTCTTTGATTGCCTATAGTATTAGTCATTTTATTGTTGACTTTTGCTGCTTTTACTTCCTTTTAGGATTAGTTAGGCCGCAAATGCCCGATATCGAAACTTATGCAATTGCGCTTTTAAGTTATAATATAGTAGCCTTTGGCGTGCAAGCCTTGGTGGGAATTTTTTATGATCGCTATCCTCGTCTGCCGATGGGCTTAATTGGCGTACTTTTAGTAGGCTTGGCCTTATTGCCTTTGCCCTCAATTTGGTTGCGCTTAATTATTATTGGTCTGGGCAATGCTGCTTTTCATATTGGTGGTGGCGTAGATAGCCTGGTGCTGGCCAAAGGCATGACTCGTAGCGGCATTTTTGTTTCTACCGGTGCTATTGGTGTGCTTTTGGGCACTATGGCCGGGCAGGCCGCAATAAGTAGCGGCTATGTTTGGGTTCTTTTGGCTTTAGCTATTGTTTTATTGCTTTTTAATACTTTGGGCTTTACCAAAACCACTTGGCCACCACAAGCAATATTCAAATGTAATCCGCAGCTAGGCGTATATATGATTTTGCTTTTGGCCTGCTTATCCATTGTCATTCGCTCTTTTAGCGGCGTATTAATTCCTAAACCTTGGGTTAATGATGCGGCTTTTTTAACATTTATGCCGGCTATAGCCTCGGCCTTGGGTAAGGCTTTAGGCGGCATTGGCGCCGATAAATTCGGCCCCCGCTTAGTAGGTAGTGCATCTTTGGTTTTAGCTGCTCTTTTATTTGCCTTTGCCAGTCAATATGCCTTAACAGGTATTTTGGGAATTTTCTTTTTTAATATTTGTATGCCCATAACCTTATGCACAATTTATGCAGCGCTGCCCACCGCCCCCGGCCTTAGTTTTGGTCTTACCACTTTAGCTTTATTAATCGGCAATATGCCTTTATTTTATATGGTTATTCCAGCCAATATCGGCCTTTACCTTGTTGTTATCACTAGCCTAATTTCGGCTGTATGCATTTATTTAACGGCTGCTAAAAGGCCAAGCCCACTTGACAATTAGGTTTATCTTGTTTATAATATGATTAATTTAAAAAGGGGGACTAATTATGAACTTTCTATTTAATTTAGCCGATGTGGCGATTGAGCCTGAAGATGTATTAACTGTTAGCACCAATGATGCCATGTTTTTTATCTTTATGATTTTTGCAATTATTATTTTAGCAATTGGTACCATGACATTTTTTATTATCCGCAAAGTGCGTAAAAGAAATCAAAAATAGGGGTTTTATGAAAAAATTATACCGTAATATAAAACATATATTTAGCAACACTTTTTTTGATGCAGCCTCGCCTGTTTTATTTTTAGTCCTTTTAGGCGTACCACTGCTTTTAGTTATTGCTGTAATCATAATTGTGGTTTTGGTTATTCGAGAAATACGTAAAAATAAGGCTTAAGGAATTATCATGAATTTATTATCTATTTTAGCAAGTGTAAATGGTCAGCCGGTAAGCCTATTGCTGGGGAAATCCCTGCTATTTTTTGTCGGCCTTTGCGTGCTGATCTTTTTTGGCTTTAAAGCCTCTGCCGATATCGAGCGCAAAAAACGCAATACCGCCAATGCCGAAAATAAAAAAGCATGATTTATCTGCTTTTTTTTAAAGCTTTGGCTTTAACTTTAATAATAGAGCTGAGCTTGATTGGCCTAATTACCAGGAAGCGGCATTTTTTGTATCCCTGCTTTTTGGTTAACTTACTTACCAATCCCCTGCTTAATCTGCTGCTTTTTTTATTAATTCCTGCTTTGGGCATAAACTATTATTATCCGCTTTTAATTATTTTAGAGCTGGCAGTAATTATTAGCGAAGGCCTGCTTTATGCCTATATGCTGGCTATTAGCAAGCGATTTGCCTGGGGTTTATCTTTACTGCTTAATGCGGTATCTTATTGTTTGGGCTATTTTTTGTTTTGAAATTGATGATTTAATAAAGGGCTGGCGCAATTTATTTGCGACAGCCCTTTTTAGATTTAAGACCTTTCTTTTCTTTTAAGGAAAGAAAAGAAACAAAAGAAACCTTAGCCATTCATTTTTTGACGATTAAATTTTTTGATTAATTCTGCCGAATTAATTTCACAAACTATATCTTGATTTTCTAGGGTATGGCTTAGAGTTAATTGTTTGTTTTGCAGCATAATTTCTATTAATAGCTGGGCAAATAAAGGGTTTTTAACTAAGAATGGCCCCAAGGTATTAGTAAATATAATATTGTTTTGACAAGCACCTTCATCGGTTTCGCCGCAATTACCGCGACCATAAATAATTTTACCCAAAGGGCGAGCATTACTGCCTAATTTGGTATCAATAATTTGAATTTGATTGCCTATAATCTCCAGCTTCTGGCCGGTAAAAAATATGCTGCCATCCAGCTCGAACCAGATATCATCGCCATAAACCTTTTCGCGCTCCAGGCAAACCATATCTAATAGGCCTAAGCCTAAAAAATCTTCCTCATTGCCAAAACGAGCAGTTTTTTTGGCAAATAAGCAGCCACTATTGCCGACAGTTAATATTGGCTTTTTTTCGGATAAATAGGCCTCTAAACCGGCAATTTGCTTGCTTAAGGCTTCGATTATTAAAGGTTGGCAGCGTATTTCACCGCTGCCAAAAAACAGTAAATCGGCCTGCGAAAAATGCACAATTTCATCCGGAGAATTAATCCTTTTAATCTCCATCTCCACACCCAGCATTTGGGCTATATGGAATAAAGCCATCATATTGCCCCTATCCCCATGCAAGTTAAGAATATCGGGATACATCCAAAATATAGTTAATGAAGGAATTACTTTTTGTTCCATCATAAAATTCTCCTTATAGATTGTTTATTCTTCGGCAATATCTTGGCTTTGGTCGGTATCCGGCTGCGTTTGCTCGCTAATATCAATTGCATTCTGTTGTGGCTCGGCCAAAATTGCCGGTGCAGCATTAGGCATAGCATTCTTTTTGACAAAGGCGGCTAAATCCTCATATTTTTTAAGCCAGGTAATTAAATAAATATTATCGCAATCATGCTTAGCCAATTCATTTAAAATTGTTTGATCATCATTAGAAGTGATTACCGTGATATGCTCGGGATCTACGCCGGCATACTGTAAACGTAAAGCTGTATCATAGCATACAGTTCCCGAAAAGCAAATATAGTGCACTATATCGGACTTAATTAAGCTATCGAAATCACAATCATAGGCATAAAATGTATTGGTATAAAAAGGCTCAAAGTCGGTAAGCTCGTCTAAGCCCAGCATAAAAATTTTGGGCTTTTTATCGGCTGCTATATGGTTTAAGGCACTTTGTAAAGTCTCTGGATTTTCTTGTTTCATCCTTAAATATTTAATGGTTTTGCTGCCAAATTCAATATTTTCCATCCTGCCACCGATATTTTTAAAAGTATTAAGCGCCTTGGCAATTAGTGGCTCTTCGATATCAAATTGCTTGGCAATGGCGATGGCGGCACTATAACAGTACAAAAAATGGGGAGCCGCATAATTGAAATGGAATTTAGCATTTTTATAATTAAAATATTGCTCTTTAAAATCAATTGCTTTGATTTGATAATCGGGCTTTTCTTGCGAGGCAAATTGACAATTTGGGCAGCTAAAATTGCCGATATTTGCCAGATTATAATAAGCAAAATTAAGGGCATGCCCACAATTAGGACAAGGCATTGTAACCGACCAAAAATCATTTAACTCAAAGCTGGCCGCATGATGTGCCACGCTATAATAAATGGTTTTGCCGGCAAACTTACTTAAATGGGCAGAAATCGGCTCTTCATTATTTAAGTACAAACAGATATCTTCATTTAATACCGATTTTATTTTGCGATAGATAATATTGGGTTCGCCATTGCGCTGCACCTGGTCTTTTTGTATATTAGTTATGCAAATATGGCCTGGTTTTAATTGCTCGGCAATAAGTGGTAAAAAGCGCTCGTCGGTTTCCAGCAAAATATAATCTTTTTTGATATTACCGGCCAGCGAAGCATAGCGCAAAAGGCTGGTGGCTACCCCGGTTATCACATTTGCCCCTTCGATATTAACTGCCAAGGGCTTTTGAGCCAGCTCAAAAATGCGTGCCACCAAATTTGTAGTGGTCGATTTGCCATTAGTGCCGGTAATAAAAATGGTATTTTCCGGCTTAATATTACCTAAATGAGCAATAAGCTGGGGATCTATCTTCATTGCTAAAGCGCCGGGCAAATTTGTGCCCCGCTCCTTGGCTATCAATTTTACGGCAAATAATGATAATTTACCCAACCATAATGCTAATAAAAAACGCATAAGCCCCTCCTAAACTTTATTAAACTGCCATTATTACTATTATAACTAATTTTTAGCAGTTTAACAAGAAAAAATTGTCGAATATTACTTAAAAAATACGGGCTTAAGCAGCCATTATATTATTAGAACCTGCATGATACTATAAAATGCCGCCTGCACTACCCCCCAAAAGGTATAGCGTTCCATTTCCTCGGCAGCCAATAATTCAATTTCGGTCAGTATGCCCTGACCATTATCAAAAGTAGCCCGGCCAATAACCTGATCTTTAAGGATAGGGGTAGATATTTTATCGGGAATATCAAAGCTGGGTTCGCCTAAATACTCGGTATCTATCGGCGTAAGTATTTTTACATCATTGCCATAAAGGGCATTAATCATATCCCCTTGACCGTTTACCACAGGAATTTTTGTAGCAATTTCCCCAAATAAAGCTACAGTTTGCAAGCTAAAATTATCGAAACCAAAATCCAACATTTCCGACATATCGGTATACATATCTTCCGAATTTAAAACCACACCAATTAAGCGCATGCCATTACGGGTGGCCGAGCCAACCAAGCAGCTACCGGCAGGGTCTGTATAACCGGTTTTTACACCATCGGCACCGCTATATTGCTGTAATAAATTATTATGATTAAAAAAGGTGCGATCATAGTCATTTTCCTGCCAGGGCATGGTATAGCCGTCGGCGGATATTAATGTATTAAACATGGGGTTTTTAATAGCCTCACGCGTGATAAAAGCCAAATCATAGGCCGAAGAATAATGCTCATCATCATGCAGGCCATGGGGATTAGTCCAATTACTATCGCTTAGCCCTAATTCTGCCGTGCGTGCATTCATCATAGCGGCAAACTCTTCTTCCGTACCTGCTACCGCCATTGCCAATGATTGCGCAGCGTCATTAGCCGAACGCAACATGGTGGCATAGAGCAAATCCTCAATGGTATGGGTTTCGCCGGGCTCCAGCCAAATGCTTGATTCGCCAACATTAGCAAAATCCTCCGGCAAAGTAAAAGTTTGCTTCAAATCGCTAAAATGCTCTAAGGTAAGCATGGCCGTTAATATCTTGGTTGTGCTGGCCATAGGCAGGCTTTGATGCTCATTATGAGCATATAAAACCTGGCCGCTTTCGGCATCGATTAAAATAGCAGCAGCAGCATCAACACTTAAGGTTAGCGGCAATTGCTCGTTTAAATCAGCAGCTGCAGTATCATCACCTTCTGCTGCGATGCTTTCGTCTTGAGTATCTGCAATATCATTGTCGTCCTCGGCCGCCCAAACTGTTTGATTGAGGGCTATCATCAATAAAAAGGCCAGGCTAAGACCTATAAAAAGTTTTTTCATTATATATCCTCTATAAAAAATAGTTTTTCGTCAAAATATCCTTAAATAATACAATTTCTTGAATAAAAAAAATAATCCTGCCCTTTAAACAGAATTATTTTAATTAATTGTAATAATATTTAATTTTTACTAGCCTCTGTAGGCAAAAACTTTTTGATTTGCTCGGCCAATAATGGTACCGCTTCGATTGTTTTATCTAAAGATGTTGAACCGGAAACCGGAATTAAACGGACATTATCTTCCTGCAAAACCAAAAAAGCCATTGGCTGCAAGGATATCCCAGCACCACTCCCACCGGCAAAAGCAATATTTTCGCCCTTAATTTTAGTAGCATATTCGCCGCCACCTGCAACAAAACCGCAGCTAATCTTAGATACCGGAATTACCGATATGCCATTATTACTTTGAATTATATCGCCAATAATAGTATTTACATCTAAAATTTGTCTTAAGCTATCCATGGCCGTTTTTAATAATTGTTGAATTTCATTTTCCGTGCTCATTTTTGCCTCCTTTTTAAATATAGCAATATTAGCCCTTTAAGAATAATATCACCTAAATAGATGCTAAATATGCATTTAAAGTAATAATTATCTTGATTATTTATTCCGATTTGCGGTAGCCTACTATATCCTTGAATCATATTAAAAAGCGGAGCTAAAGATACATAACTAATCATACACATAAAGCCCATATTTATAGCCGAGATTGCATTGTCTATTTGCGGATAATTAATAATTAATTGCTCAAAATAAACTCGCCTTAAAAATAATCTTTTATGCTTAATAATAGCTTTAATGATCGCTTTTGATTTTTTATTATTGCTAGTTTTTGGCTTATAATAAAGCCTATAGCAGCAATATTTATTCTTATTAAAAGGATAGATGCTAAACAAAACATAATCAGCCCGGCTACAAATTTGAATATTAATTTTAATAAAATATAATAAAACTAAGCCGACTAAAATTAAAAAAATTTTCATAAAAGACCTCAGAATAAATATTTTAATAATTATTTTGAGCTTTTTTTGGCTTTATATACAAAAACTCAGCAATACTTGGCAACTTTTCCCCTAAAAACTTTGCTTAAATTAAGAAAAAGCGGCCGATGCTGCTAAAGAAAAGGGGTTCATAATGGCTAAGAACATGTATTTTGGCATAAATAATCAAGCTCGGCAAGTAAAAAACATCTTTATTGGTTTAAATGGTAAAGCTCGCAAAATTAAGCATGCTTATATTGGTGTAAATAATGTAGCCAAAGAATTTTATGGGTTTGATCCGCAAATCTATAAATACAGCTCGAGTTTAAGCAGTATTTCGCCCACTTTTTTTAATGCGGCCAATGCCGATCAAAGTGGACATGCTGCTTTTATAGCCTACTTAACGGATATCGATAGCCCCACAACTTTATCTACAAAAGGTTATTATTATAGTACAACTTTAGCCCGGAGCAATATTTTTCTTACCCTGGCCGCTAAAAACAGTTGTGGTAGCGGTATTAGCAGTTATTTATTATTTGCCGGCGGCCAAAATGCTAGCAATAGCGTAATAAATACCGTAACTTCATT
Organism: uncultured Peptococcaceae bacterium; assembly: GCA_964368605.1. Classification (GTDB taxonomy): domain Bacteria; phylum Bacillota; class Dehalobacteriia; order UBA4068; family UBA4068; genus CAYJBP01. Next base: position 19,431 of record CAYJBP010000011.1, read on the forward strand.
TAGAATTGTAAACCGCACCCGTACTACCCCTACTGCTTTAAGCATGGCACGTGCAAATATTAGTGCAGCTAAGGCATATACCAATTATTGTTTGTTTATCGGCGGCCAAGAAAACAGTAATTATTCATCTACGGTTGATGCCTATAGCACCAATTTAAGCCGCACTACAGCCGGCTCCTTATCAACAGCTAAGGCCAAGGCCGCAGCAATTGGCATTGGCTATTATGCTTTAGTTTTAGGTGGCCATAATGATAATGGCAATAGTAATAGTTTTGAGTTATACTCTAATGCTTTAAGCAAAACCACAGGTAGCAGCCATCAATATTATCAGAAAAAACATATGGCAGCAGCTGTAGCAGGTAATATTGCCCTTTTTGCCGGCGGCATTGATGCCCAGAATAATTTTAGTAGCCAAGTTATTCCGATTACCCATAATGGTGTGCGGATGACAGAAGTTAGTTTAAGTGAACCAAGAGCTTATATGGCGGCCGGTTCAACGGCAAATCATGCTTTATTTGGTGGCGGTGCTAATGCCAATAATTTGGCAAGCACATTGGTAGAAAGCTTTAACAATAATCTGATTAGAAAAACCCAAACCCCATTTACTTATGCCAGAAAAGAAATTAGCGCAGCTAAAGCAGGTGATTATATTATGTTTGCTGGTGGTAATCATAGTTTAGCCACGGATTATCCGGAATTATACTATGAACAATAAAGGAGGAATTTTTGATGAAAAAGATTGAGTTTTATGATGGTAGCAAAACCTATATGTATCCGAATGGGGAAATCGCCAGCCCCGAACGGGTACAGGCCGATTTTCCCGCTTGTTTGCTATTTCCGCATATTGTAGAAACAGATAGCGCAGGGCAAGTATTATTTTCCTTAGAAAATTTGGCGGCCGTGGCATCGCTTTATGATTTAGAAGATGATTTAAATACAGATTTAGTTACAGAAACAGACATGACAAAAACCGTAACATTAAGTAGTGATTTTGCGCAAGCGAATGCTTTGATGGATGAGCAAATGCTTAATAGTGCTATGCCGCAAAACAATACCGAATTAGCATCTGCCGAGCCGCAAATAAAAGCCGACTTAAATAATCAGCTTTTGCCTTTGATTACAAAAATTGAAAATTTAAGAAATACGCCCCCTACACCATCCATGCCCAGCGCCGAAGAAAGAATAGCTGCAGCCTTGGAATTTCAAAACCTATTGGCATTACCCGATCAAGAGGCGGCTACTGAAACAAATCCAAGCTTAACAGCAATGGTTCAAAAGAACTTTGAGCAGGGATTATGGTCTGAGCAAATGCTAAATATAGCGGTTCAAAAGGGGCAAATTACAAGTATGAATATTGCCGAAATAAAAATATAGGAGGCCAGTATTATGTCAACAATTTTGAAATCCTATGCCAAAACCGATATTGCCAGAATTGAGATATTGGTTACAAATTGTCAAAAAAGCATGGCCGATATTGCCGCCATGAAGCCGGAAGCCGATTTAATCGTAAATGGTGGCCCATATAGCGCCCCATATGAGCCAGATGGATTTTTAAAAGTTAAAGGCAAGCGTTTAGCCTATAGTTCCAGCTATACACCTATGGTCTTTGGTTGGGATAAAGGTGATGATATTGGCTATTTTAAAACAAATGATTTAGGTACATTAAACCCCGAAATTAAGCAAAATTATATTGGCGGCTTTGATTTAGTGGTAGATAATAAGCCATTGAGTAAAATTAATTGCCCTGAACAAATCAAAACTGCTCGGCCACGCACAGCGATTGCCTTAACAGGTAAAGGATTGGCTATTTATTGCACCAATAAAAATGTAACACCCGAATATGTGGCAAAATATTTACATGAAGCAGGCTGCTGGGCGGCAACCTTGTTAGATGGTGGCGAAAATAGCCAGGCTATGGTTGGCAGCCAAAAAGTTGCAGCATTGGGAGCATCGAAAGTTCATAATTGGCTCTTGATTTATCTAAAAAGCGAGCTAAAAGAAAAAATCAAAACTGATGATGACCTGGCCTTAGGCTATGGGGTGGCAAGAGTATATTCGGCCGCTTTACATGGTAAACAAATGATAAGCCCCAATTTTGCAATTAATGAATTTGCTTGTAAAGATGGTTCATCACTGATAGCAATTCATCAAAAACTGCCTCCAATATTGCAAAAAATCAGGGACAATTTTGGACGCCCGATGACAATTAGCAGTGCTTTTCGCAGCTATAGCCATAATAAAGCTGTAGGCGGAGCAACAAATAGTTATCATATGTATGGCATGGCCGCAGATTTTTATATTAGCGGCATAAGCCCAAAAGAAATTGGCGAATATGCGCGCCAAATTATGCCCGATTATGGTGGTATAGGCATCTATAATGGCTTTGTACATATTGATATAGGCGAAAAAAGGGACTGGTAAAAAGTTTTACTCAATTTTTTACAAAAAATTGCAGGGTTTTAGGGGCAGAGCCCCTAAGGTCTTATAAATAAGGAGCTGTTGCATTGGCAACAGCTCCTTATTTATATCCATGACGGTTAGTGTTTTTTGGCTTGATATTGTGGGCTGTTTTGGCTTTGCCAAAAAGCGCGGTTTTAAGACCTTGGGGGCCAGCCCCCAATGCCCCCGCAATTTTTTGTAAAAAATTGATTAAAACTTTTAGAATTTATCGCTTATTTAACCCTGCTCATAAATTTCATTCAAATCAATCAAAAATTCGATCAGCAATTCAACTTTTGCAATTGTTTCGGTTAAGTCGCCAGTGCGCAAACTGATAATAAAGGCTTTTTTATTATTAAAATTAATCCGTTTAGCCCACTTAATAGCAATCTTTTGCAACTGCTCACCGCTTAAAGGATGGCTTTCGGCCATTTTAATTTCGATATGCGCCGGCCTTTGAAAAATTGAGATGATATCAAAAGCCTTGGCCAAATATTTAACTTTACCCAGCAAAAACAAATTAGTTACCGACTGTGGCATTTTGCCATAGCGATCGGTAATTTCAGCAGCCAAATCGGCCAAATAATCCAAATCAAGGGCGGCTGCAATCCGCTTATAAAGCTCGATTTTAAGGCCGGCATCAACAATATATTTGTCAGGAATATAGGCATTTAACTGCAATTCAAGCTGTGTACTAATCCGATCCACCTGCTCAACCTGCTCGCCACTTTGACAAGCCATCTCCTCCTGCAAAAGCCGGCAATACAAATCAAAACCTACCGCCATAATATGGCCGCTTTGCTCGGGCCCTAAAATATTGCCCGCTCCTCTTAACTCCATATCACGCATCGCTATCTTAAACCCTGCTCCTAATTCGGTAAAATCACGAATCGCCACTAAACGCTTTTTGGCCATCTCGTTGATAATATGATCACGGCGATAGGTAAAGTATGCAAAAGCCTGCCTTTCCGAACGCCCTACCCTGCCCCGCAATTGGTATAATTGTGCCAGGCCAAAATTTTCGGCCTCATTAACAATCATAGTATTAACATTGGGAATATCCAGCCCCGATTCGATAATAGTTGTGCATAATAAAATGTCGGCTTTATGATCCACAAAATCAACCATTACCTGCTCTAATTCTTTTTCTTTCATTTGGCCATGGCCGATCAAAATTTTCGCCTTGGGCACAAGTTTTTGTATTTGCTCGGCTACTTGCTCAATATTATTAACTCGATTATGAACAAAATAAACCTGGCCACCTCGATTTAGCTCACGCAAAAGAGCCTCGCGGATTAGCCGTTCTTCGAATTCAAGTACATAGGTTTGCACCGGGCGCCTATCTTCAGGTGGGGTGGCAATAATGCTCATATCACGCATACCAACCAGCGACATATGCAAAGTACGAGGTATCGGCGTTGCAGAAAGAGTAAGCACATCCACATTGCCACGTATAGCCTTAATTTTTTCTTTATGCGCTACCCCAAAACGCTGCTCCTCATCAACAATCAGCAGACCTAAATCTTTATAAATAACATCGGTAGATAGCAGCCGATGTGTGCCAACAATAATATCCAAATCGCCGCTATTTAAGCGCTTAACCAGCTCTTTTTGCTGCTTGGCCGTAGCAAAACGCGAAAGGCAACCGGCCTTAACCGGATAACCACTAAAACGATCCTCGATTGTGCGCAAATGCTGCTGTGCCAAAACGGTAGTTGGCGCTAAAATTGCAACTTGCTTATTATCCATCACAGCTTTAAAGGCAGCTCTAAGGGCTATTTCGGTTTTGCCATAGCCAACATCGCCGCAAAGCAGGCGATCCATTACCTTATCCAGCTCCATATCGGTTTTAATTTCATGCAAGGCCTTAAGCTGGTCGGGAGTTTCCATATAGGGGAAGGCATCCTCAAATTCATGCTGCCAATTGCTATCGGCGGCAAAAGCATGGCCAATAACCATATTACGCTTGGCATATAGCTCCAAAAGCTCGCGGGCCATATCCTGCACGCTGGATCTAACCCTGGCCTTTACCTTTTGCCAATCGCCACCGCCCAGCTTATATAGCTTAGGTGCTGCCCCTTCATTGCCAATATATTTTTGAATTAAATCAAGTTGATCTACCGGCAAATAAAGCCGATCGGTACCGGCATATTGAATAAGCAGATAGTCGCGACTAATACCATCAAATTGCAGGCGTTCTACCCCAATATAACGGCCGATACCCTGGCTGGTATGCACCACATAATGGCCGGGTTCTAAATCGATAAAATTATGGATTTTTTCGCCGCCGGTATAGATTTTGCGTGGTTTACGCTTGCTTTCTTTGGCAAATAATTCTTGCTCGGTGATTAAAACCATTTTTAATTCTGCCGACTCAAAACCTTTATTAAAAGCGGCCTCGATAATATTTACAGCCGGAAAATTATTTTCGCTAACAATTTGGCCAATTCGCTTTAATCTAGGCTTAGAGCTGGCCGAAATAAATATTTTAAAATTAGCAAATTGCTTACCATCGGCCTCAAATAATTGGGGATTTTGGGCATAATTGGGGATATCGCGGCTAAAAATCTGCCGAAAAGTATGGGGTTGCAACTCGCTTTTGCCACTATCAAATAGGCTTAAAAGCAAAGGATTGCGTTTATTAAAATGGCTTGCCAAGGCCTCATAATCATTAAAATTGCTATAAAATGTGGGTAATAATTTACCCATTTCCAGCAAATCATTATAGTTCATATGGCGCTCTTTTTGACGCAATTCGCATTCGCCGGCTATTTGGCCGGCTTCATATAAAATTAAATTGGCATCTGTAGGCAAATAATCGAGCAAGCTATTAATCTTAGGATAAAATAGGCTTAGCAAACTTTCTAAGGTATTATCCCAAATGCCTTGCTTTATATATTCTTGCATTGGATTGAAAATGTCTTTTAATTGCTTTTGAGCCGCCCGATCCAGTGCCGGCATAATTGCTGCCAATTCGGCTTCTAAAAGTTGTTCTGCCTGCTTGCGGCTATCCTGATCCCAAGGCATTTCCTTGGCAGGGGCAATATTTATTTGCTCGATATTGGCCAAAGATCGCTGGTCCTGCGGCGAAAAATAGCGAATACTTTCCAGCTCATCATCAAAAAACTCAAGCCTAATCGGTTGCTTAGCAATTAGCGGAAAAATATCAATGATGCTGCCTCTTTGACTAAAAGTACCGGGAATTTCGGTTAATTGACTGCGCTCATAGCCAATATCCACCAATTCGGCCAGCAGGCTGTCAATATCAATAATTTGGCCTACCGTTAAATGCAAATGATGCTTAGCAAAAACTTCAGGGTCAACCAAGCCTCTTAGCAGGGAGTTTATCGAGGCTACAATTATAATATCCTTTTTTGCTATCAAGGCCGAAAGTACGCCTATTCTTTCGGCAGTTAATTCTATATTACGGGCATATACTTCAAATGGCAACAATTCCAGCAAAGGAAAAAAATGGATATTTTCGGCCAAAAATGGTTGCAGATTTTGGTATATGCTTTGGGCATCTTCATCGGTGGCGGTTAAAATTAGGCTTGGCTTCGGTAAATCTTGCCTAAAGGCTGCTATTGCAAAGGCGGCTGCGGCGGTGGTTAAGCCGCCTAAAAAGGCTGTTTTATCATGATATTGGGCTTGCAATATATCCTGATAGGCCGGGCTTTGTTGCCATATTTTTAATAGTTGCTTCATAATTGCTCCGTATTTGTATCTGCTTAGCATATTTTAGCTTGAAAGATTTTTAAAGATTTTAGAACCATTCTTTTTTTGGAAAAAAAGAACCGAAAAAACTTTTTACTTTATTTACGATTATACTCATTCATCGCTTCCGTTATTCCCTTTATTGCCCATAATTTGGCTGCTTCGGCCGCTTTGGCAAAAGTTTCGGCCATAATCGGCATTTCTTCTTCGCTAAAACGCCCTAAAACATAGTTAGCTCCGCCTTTAAATCCATGACCAATCCCTATTTTTAGGCGGGCAATCTCGGCGCTGCCGGCCTGCTCTATTATCGATTTAATGCCATTATGGCCGCCATCCCTGCCATTGCGGCGCAGGCGAATTGTGGCCGGTTCAATATCCATATCATCAAAAATTATTAGCAAATCTTCTAAATCTAATTTATAATAATTCATCAAACTTACCACCGGATAGCCGCTGGCATTCATATATGATTGCGGCTTTACCAATAGCAATTTTTGGCCTTGATGCATTGCCTGACTAACCAAAGCATTGGCCTGCTTTTTTTCCTTAGTTCCATTTAAATCATAAATCAATTTATCGATGGTTAAAAAACCACAATTATGCCTGGTAACGGCGTATTCCATGCCGGGATTACCCAGGCCTACTATCATTTTCAATTAATTTCCTCCTCAATACTTTGCCGAACACCTAATAATTCACGGGCGGCTTCGATATTAATTTGCTCTTTTTGCCATAAATGCTCGGTGGCTTTAGCTGCCCCTTCCCTACCAAAATCTAAAGCCTTATCTATTTGCAGTTTTAAGCTTTCGCTATCCAGATTTTCTAAAGAAATACAGGTATCGGAGGCGATTTCTTTGATAAAACTATCTACTTTGATATCATAAGATACACCAACCGTAGGCGCACCGCCTATGGTCGAAAAAATTAAGGCATGCAAACGCATGGCTACTACCAAATCCATTGAACCGAGCATACCAATCAAATCCTCCACCTTATGACGCAGGCGGCAAACATGATAGGGCACCTTTAAATAGGGCAAAACCAGCTCTGCTGCCGAAATATCGCGTGGCAATTCAATCGGCAAAAATACCGGGGTTAGCCCATATTTTTGATAAGCATAATTAGCGGCCTCGGCCAGTGGTTTAAATGAATTTACCGTTGGCCAATTACGTAAGCAAAAACCGATTTTGGGCAAATCAAAAGGCACATTTTCCTTTTCAAAGGCATATTTGATAGCAGCCTGATTAGAAGGACGAATGGTAATAGTGGGATCTGCTGCTCTTAAAACTTTAGGTTTAACTACATTCATCGCCTGTAATTCTTGATAAGATACGCCATCACGTAGGGTTATAATTTGGGCGGTATTATTAAGCACATAACCGGCCAAACGGCGGTTAGCAGGCGATTTTATTGGGCCAATGCCGCAGCCATACATAATAATTTTGCAGCCGCATAACTTGGCAGCCATAAGGGTAAATAGATAAAAGTAAAGCGAGCGCGAAGAAGTTACATCCTGGATAAGGCTGCCGCCGCCATTTATAAAAATTTTGGACTTGATCAAGCTAATTAAAAAGTGGAAAACATTAAAAATATAAATCGAGGATGTTTTATTATTAAGACCTGTTTCCTTTTTATTGCGCGACATTACCGTAAGCGGCATATCGGCATCGATTTGGCGCATTTGGGCGATGATTGCCTGCAAAATAGCCTCGTCGCCGGCATTACCATGGCCATAAGCGCCGCAAATAAGCGCACCGCTGCGGCCGCTTTGCTTGCCAAAACGCCTCTTAATAATTTGATAAGCCTCTACCTGTACTACTTTCATCCTGGCTAGGGAAAAATCTTGCTTAGCCTTATTGTAGAGGTTTTCGGCCAGGGTTTGGCGCAAATTATCGTCGATCGAAAGCCGATATATATATTCGGCCAAGGCTTCAACATCCCTAGGCTCGAATAAAAAACCATCTTTTTCATGCTCGATTAAAACCGGGATGCCACCTACCCTACTGGCCACGGCCGCACAATGGGCATAAGCACCCTCTAGCAGGGAGTATGGAAAGGTTTCCGATAATGAGGATAATACATTAATATCCACCTCGGCAAAAAAACCGGGCATATCCTCTACCCAACCGACAAAATCAACACGTTCGACAATATTTAGTTGCCGAGCCAGGCTTTTTAAATTAGCTTCATCCTCGCCGGTGCCGGCAATTTTAAGGCGTAAGCGGGGATTTTTTCGATAAGCTATCGCAAAAGCCTTGATTAAGGTGGGGATATCCTTAACCGGCGTAAGGCGAGCACCGGTACCCACCACAATATCACCCTCGATTTTAAGTGGCCGGGGATCATCGCAGGCCTTACTAAAATCCAGGCCATTATAAATCGTAAAAATATCTTGCGGATTAAAATTGCGCTCAATCAAATTGCTCTCCATTTTGGAGGCCACCGCCATATAATAATCCATCCGCCGCAGCGAAAGGGCATTAATTAAACCAAAAGTATATTGCTTAAATGGCGAACCCAGATAATCGAGCTTTGGATCGGAGTGAACTGTGGTAATAATCGGCACTTTACGGAACATTTTAGTTAAAACGCCCATCATATTGGCCTTAGATCCATGGCAATGAATAATATCGGGTTTAATTTCGTCCACAACTTTAAGCGCCAGTTTAATAGCGGTAATTAAATTCCAATTATCATCAGTTACCCGTACATCAATGCCTAATTGTTTGGCTTCTTCGGCAAATTCGCCTTGCCTAAAACTAACCAGACAAAATTGATGATCCTCCATCAACTGCTTGCCTAAAGACAAAATATGAGTTTTGGCACCACCAATATCGCCGCCGCCGGCAAAATGTATAATTCGCATAAAATCTTCCTTATTTATTCAGTTTAGATGCAGTAATTAGATTAAGCCAAATAAAACCTTGGCTACTTGGGAGCGAGTAATGCTGTCGGCAGGCATCAGCCGATTATTACTATTGCCGCTAACCACCTCTAAATCAACTAAAGTGCTGATATAAGAGTATGCCCAAGTGGGGATATCATTATTATCATCAAAATTAAGGTCAGGTTCGGCATAGCCTTTGGGCAAGATACGACCAATCATGGTCATCGCCTCGGCACGGCTGATTGAATTATTAGGATAATAATAAAGTTCGCCATCTATCATCGAGCCATTGCTAATACCTAGGCTATAAATTGCAGCTACAGCTTCCTTTGCCCAGTCGCCGATTTGGTTATTATCGGCAAAAGGCAATTCGAATCCGCTATAAGCGGCCAAATCCAGCCCCAGATAATTGCTGATAATTACCGCAAATTGGGCACGAGTCATCGGGCTATCGGGATCATAAAAATTGGCATCATTACGCATTATGCCATTGATAATACCCTGATTATACAAATATGTTGTATAAGTAGATGCCCAGTGCCCCCCCATATCCACAAAGGGTTGTGCTTGCAAGGCGGTAGCGGCAATTTCGATGCTATGGCGGCTGATATTGCCGCTTTTATCGGTAGCAATTAAAGTAAGGCGATGCAAATTACCATCACTTTCCGGCAAGGTTGCCGTTAAGCTGCGGTTAGCTACCTGATAAATAAAATCAAGCGGGGCATTGTCATAATATAATTCCAGGCTTAATTCATTTAAATCATAGTCCAAATTATCACTAATTGTGGCCGTAAACTGGTTATCTACTAAATTGGCCATAATGGTAGGTGCAGTTAAATCGCGATAATCATCGCTATAAGTAATCAGCATTTGATCCAGATAAATCCTACCGCTTTGTTTATCATTTAAAGTGATATTAATAGCTTGCAAAGCACTAATATCATTCGGCAAGCTTAAATTGATATGTTGCCAACCATCAAAATCCAGGCTTAAAGCAGGAATATCAACGGATTGTCCATTTTGGAGACCGCTAAAAGATAATAGATTGCCCGAGCCATCACCATAAAGCCAAAAACTTAAAGTGGGGGGAATATCGGCAAATTTATGGCTAAAAGGAATATTAATCATCAAAGGTGCTGCTGCTTCAGAATCATCCTCACTTGCGGCCTCATCATCTTCATCTGCCTCATCGGCCAAGGCTAATTCTTCCTGAGCCTGTTGCCAGGCTGCAAAATCATAGCTAATAGCAGCACTTTGTTCGCCATAACGGACAAAAGCTTTATTATTATTGGCCAAATAACTATACCCGGCGGCCTGCTGTGCCTCTACATGCTCAAAGCTGCTTACAATTTCGGCTAGGCTGCGAATTTCCACATCCAGGCTAACCGACATATCACCGCTGCCGGCCGTAAGCAAAATTTGCTCGGAAGCGGCATCGCTATTGATACTTAAAAGTCCACTTTGGTCAATTGTAGCTAAGGCCGAGTTTAAAGACCAGTTAGCTGCGCCAACATCGGAGATTATCGGCAAATGATTATACATAGCGGTAATCGATAAATTAGCAGTTTCCCCGGGGAAAAGGCGTAAGGGCGAGAGCATTACCTGGCCGCTTTCGCTATCGGTAATGCCCAGCAAATCGGGGGTTTCGATTACCGTTACTTTGGCTTGGCCGCTAATACCATCAATGGTGGCATAAACATAACCGCTTAGGCCTTGGCTGCCGGCTATAAAATTGCCTTGGTTATCAAAGCTACCCAAAGCCGGATCGGATAGCGAGTATTGGACTTGCCCTTGGGGCACTGTGGCGGCTAAATAATTATTATCGCTGGCTTTAAATTCGAAATTAAGGCTGGCACCGCCTAAAATTAAGGAATCATAGGGATACATATGTAATTGGGCAGCGGCCCCTTGTGGCTGGGCATCGCTAACCAAAAGAATATAATTGGCGGTATTGCGCAAATAGCCGCCCGAAGGTTGATTAATAATACTATAATCGCTATCACCGGGATAATTGGCAATTAAGCCGGTACTGCCGCCGCCATCTAAATTAAGCGCCTCTACGCAGCCTAATTCTTGCAGGCGCTGGGCAACCTCGATTAAGGTAGCGCCTTGACTATAATTGGCCTGGCGGCCGTCTACTGTATAAAAGATTACCGTGCCATCGGCTTTAATCCCCACTGCTGTACGGGGATGGCGGCTGGTATCGGTGGCTACCACTTGGCCATTAGTAAGTAATTTTTCGCCGCCACCTACGGCAAATTGCACATCCTGCCAGGCCGGATTGCCATTAAAAACAATTTGCATTTCCTGGCCAACCGGCCAAGCGGCCAGGGTTTGCTGATAATTAGTATTGCCGCTGGCCTTAGCTATCGATACTACCAGGCCATTATCGGGAATATCTACCGGGCCATCGGCCTCGATAATCTCACTAATACGAACATTAACCGTTTGATTAATACCCGGATAGCCGGAAATAATTTCCAAAATAGCATGATAGCCATCATTAGAGCTGCGAGTGGTATCGGCAAAATCACGGCTATAAAGCTGAAAGTCCCAGCCGCCGCCTAAATCTTTATTAAAATGGCCAATATTATAAAGGGTATCATTGGCCACCAAATTGATATCTAAATCTAAGCGGCTGATAATTGCTTGTCCATCATCATAAAAACCAACCGAAGACCAGGCCGATCCTTCCGAACCTTTAAGGATACCATCTTCGATAACCGCACTTAAAGGGATAAGCGGCGAGGTATTAAAATAGTCGCCATTGATGGCCGCTATTACATTATAGCCACGATTTGTGACAATTTCCTCCACATTAGCCAAGGAGTTGCCACCATAGATATAGTTGCCATAGGCGATAATCGGACGGGTAAGCGGGTTGGGGGTATATTCGATATAGTGTTCGGTGAGGCGATCATCGAGGGAATTATGCCAAAAGATGCCGTCGGCTAATTCTATTTGAGGGGCAATGGTAAGCTCGCTTTGATGCAAAAGCTCGCCCGATGTGGCATAAGCATTTATTGGGCATAATGCTATGGTAAAAAGGCCTAGAACTGCTATTTTTTTAAGTAATTTATGCATAATTAACTCCTTTGTTTTCATTAAAATCCAATATACATCATATCATTTTTTTAATGATTTGTAAAGGCAAAAGTATTGCAAATGACACCTGCCCATATATTCTAAAAGTTTTTGCTTTTGCTTTTTACAAAAAGCAAAGGTCTTAATCTTTTAATCTTTTGACCTTAATTTCTTTCAATTATAATGAAAGAAATTAAAATCAGCAAATTCCGGCTTAAAAAGACCAACCTTTTAGCTATGTGGAAGGCAAAGCAAGGGGGCTGCCGCAAATGAAACTATTTGCGACAGCCCCCCGTTATTTTTTGTAAAAAATTGACCAAAACTTTTAACTATTTATTTTCTTACATCAATATGAATAAAGCCGGTGCCGATATAGGAATAACCTACCTCGGGCAAATTATCGGCATATTCTTTAATACGGGCATAAGATACACCGGAAATTGTGATATCGGCCGCACGACCATAAGTATGCTGGCTGTTTGAGGCGCCGCCTACATCGGCATTATGGCTAACAGTTCGGTAGCCGCTGGTAATCCGAATCGGTTTACCAAAATGATTACGTATATCTTGTAAAACATCTACCAGGCGCTGATCGATTAGAACTACATTACTATTATCCTGGCAGGCAAATTCATTTACCGTAAAATCAGCGCTTAACCTATGACTACCTTGGCTACTTTTAGAGAAAATCAAAATATCGGCTATCAATTCTTGCAAATAAGGGGAGGTGTTTTTTACCGATTGATAATCATCATTCTCATTATCTGTTATTGTAAAGTAGCCATTGGCGGTTTTTACTAAATCGCCAACATCTAAGCCGGCAGGAGCCTTACCTGATGCATTAACATCTGCAATTGTCATTATTTATCACCCATACCTTTCGTGGTGGGGTCTACGAATACCCCTAATAAAGATAATGCTATACTTCCTAACATAAAGGGGTTGGCTATTAAATCTTTTGCGGCAACTATTACCAAATCCCAGCTGGTAAACATCTCCGGGCTAACCCCCATCGAAGTTAATACTATTCCAAAAAGCCCCAACCAAAACCAGGGATTTTTAAAGCGTGCTTTATTTAACATATTTTATCCTCCAAACTTTTTTAATAACGGGCGCTTGCCCTCGCTACATAATATGCAAGCTTGCCTATTTTGTCCCAAAATAAAAAAAGTTTATATTGTAAAAAGCCTCTTATTAGTATATAATGTATTATGTATCTTTGCATTTAATAAATTTAATCAATATTAGGTGAATAAAATGGAGCAAAATATAGCTAAACTAAATATTAGTCTTTTTGATACGATATATAATCAAATTAACAGTGATATTGATTATAAGCTTATCGCTACTATTTTTAGCATGCTTGATAAATATGTAAATAGCGAGGAAGCTATTAATTTAGCTTTGCAATATATTTGCTTAAATTATGATGCCGATCGCTGTTATATATTTGAATCCTATGATAAAGGTTTTACCTGCAGTAATACCTTTGAATGGGCAAGGCCAACCGTAGAGCCGCAGATTTCCAATATGATCAATGTTGGCTATGAATTTTATCAGGAGATATTATCTGCTGCTAAAAACGGCATTATTAATATTGAAAATGTCGATAAATTGCAACCAAATACTTATGTATATAGAATGATGAAAGAACAAAGCATTAAGTCGATGTTGCATTTTCAGATAGAGCAGGATAATTATATTCCTTTCTTTTTAGGCCTGGATGATTGCCATAAAAGCCGTAAATGGACCGAAAAAGAAATTATTACCTTGCGTTATATCACTAAAGTAGTTTTTATGTGCCTGCAAAGCAAAAAACTGCTTAGCGAGGTAGAAGCTTTAACCGATTATAATCAAATTTCGGCCTATATTTCTGATAGCTCCGAAGATATTGTTTATTTATCCGATATCGAGAACTATAATATACTCTACCTTAATCGGGCGGCCTTAACAATTTTAGGTAATCCGCCGGAAAGCGAATGGAAAAATCAAAAATGCTATCAGCTTTTGCAAGGCAAAAGTGCTCCTTGTGAATTTTGCACCAATCATTTAATCAATGATAAAGAGTTTTATGAATGGACCTATCTAAATAAAATTTTTAATAAAACCTATTTATTAAAAGATAAATTAATCCCCATGCGCGGCAAATTGGTACGCTTAGAAAGTGCTACCGATATTAGCCAGGTTATATCGCTGGAGGAAGAGCTTAAAGCAAAGCTTGCCGAAGAAAGAATGATTTTAAGCTGTATAGAAACCTTGCATGCCGGCAAAGATCCCCAAACCTCAATTAATGACTTATTAAAAATTGTAGCTAATTATCATGATGCCGAAAGAAGCTATATTTTTGAAGAAGACGAAAATGCACCGGTAATTAATAATACCTATGAATGGTGCGCCGAAGGCATTAGCGCCCAACTTAATAATCTACAAGGCATTCCCTTAACAGAGGTTGCCAAATGGTATGAGCATTTTGAAAAAGCCGGCGAATTTTATATCGATTCGGTAAATGATGATTTAGTAATTGGCTCTTTTGAGCATGAGGTACTTAGTGCTCAGCAAATTGTATCCTTGGTAGCTGCACCGCTACATGATGAAAATGGTAATCTTAATGGCTTTATTGGTATAGATAATCCCAAGGCAAATATTAAAAAAACTTCTTTAATGCGTTCAGTTACAAAATTTGTTTCTAACTTTTTGGATGATACAAAAATTTTGGACGAATTACATAAATTAAGCTATTATGATATCCTAACCGGCCTAAAAAATCGCCATAGTTATCGGCGTACTTTAAATGATTTAAATAGCATGCAAATTAGTTCTTTGGGAGTTGTTTATGCCGATATTTGCAGCTTAAGATCGTTAAACGATGCTAAAGGCACAGCCTATGGTGATTTAATGATTCAAAATTTAGCCAACTATTTAAGTGATATTTTTGGCGAAGATTGTTATCGGGTTGGCGGCGATGAGTTTGTAATCTTAAAATATAATATCACTGAAAAAGAATTTGAAAATAAAATTAACAATTTAAAAGAAATGCTTAAACAAGAATACCGCTTTAAGGTTTCGTTGGGCTTTACTTGGAATAAAAATTTGAATTCTCAAATTGATGATGAATACACTTATCCTCATGAAAATTTTGATATTTATGGCGGCAAATATGCAGCTATTTTAGCCCAAAACCTAGATCAAGAAATTGCCAATTCTAAATTTGCAGTATATTTTCAGCCTCAAATCGATTTACAAACCGAGCAAATTGTTGGCGCCGAAGCCCTAATACGCCGCATAGACGCCGATGGCCATATTCAAGTACCGCTTTCTTTTGTACCATTTTATGAAAAAGAAGGGATAATTTCTAAAATTGATATTTTTGTTTTTCAAACAGTATGCCAGCAATTAAATCAATGGCAAAAGCAGGGATTTGCAAATAAAATTAAATTATCGGTTAACTGCTCTCGGCAAACTGTGATGGAAAAAGAAATTGTCAAAAAATTTGTGGATATTGCCGATTTTTATCAAATTTCCAAAAAGCAAATAATTATCGAGATTACCGAAACAATCAGCAGTGCCGATGATATAATCTTATCCCAAATCATCTCGCAATTTGCAGCGGCCGGTTTTAGTGTATCTTTAGATGATTTTGGCAGCGGTTATTCTAATTTATCGGCTCTAAAACTAACCGATTTTGATGAATTAAAGTTGGATATGAGCCTAACTTGTAATTTAAATAGCGATAAAAAGTCAAAAATTCTAACCAAAGTAGCATTAAGCCTATGCAGCGAATTAGAAAATATGGTATCGGTTGCCGAAGGCATAGAAACAGCTGATCAATGCCAAACACTTAAAGAAATGGGCTGCAAAGTAGGCCAAGGCTATTATTTTGACAAGCCTATGCCCATAGAAATGTTTTGTAATAAGTATATCATAAATATGCCATAAAACTAACTTTTACAGTAAACTAACTGCAT
>CAYJBP010000012.1:0-34411 GCA_964368605.1 uncultured Peptococcaceae bacterium
CTTTTTTGATTTGCGATAGCCCCTTTTTTAGTTTGCCGATATTAGCTATTAAATAATTTAAAGATTTTAAGGTCAAAAAATTAAGATCTTTGCTTTTTGTAAAAAACAAAAACTTTTAGAATTTTACGCTAAGGTCATGCGCAGGATAGCAGCGATATCATCCTTATTTAGTTGGCGAGCCTGGCCTACGCTACGCTTGCCAAAATAGGTGCACTTAATAGCCATTTCTTCGATTTGTTCCTCTGTTACCTGCTCTGTAAGTAGCTGATTCATCTTTGTTGGCGAATTTATCTCGGCAAAGAAATCCTCTAAGGCTTTAATGCCGGCCAAACCGTCTTGCTCCTGGTTGCCACTGCTTGGCACACCCATAACCCGCTCGGCAAATTGCGCAAAGCGATGCGGGATAGCAGCTAAAACATAGCGTGCCCAGCTTGGCCAAACTACCGAAAGGCCTGCACCATGGTCAACATCAAAAAGGCCGCTAATCTCATGCTCAATTTGATGCGTGGCCCAATCGCCTCCTTTGCTGCCACAACCTGTTAATTCATTATGCGAAAGGCTGCCCGCCCAAATTAGGCTGTCCAAGGCGGCTGTATTTTGACTATCTTTTTGCAGAATTCTAGCACTATTTAGCACGGATATCATTAGCCCCTCGGCCAAGCGGTCGGTTATTTCCAGGTCGGGTTGGGCATGAAAATAACGCTCTAAGGTATGCATCAAAATATCTACTATTCCGTTTGTTATTTGCTTAGGCGGCAGGGTGGCCATTAGTTGCGGATTAATCAAGGCAAAACGGCAGCGGCTAAGGTCGGTACGCAGGCCACGCTTTAAATTACCATCTTCATTGGTAATTACCATCGAGCTGCTCATCTCGCTACCGGCGGCAGCTATTGTTAAAATGCTAGCTACGGGCAATGATTTTTGGGGCTTAGCCTTGCCGTCAAAAAAGTCCCAGCAGGGACCATCATAACAAGCACCTAAAGCGATGGCTTTAGCCGAATCGATAACCGAGCCTCCACCGATAGCCAAAATGCAGTCTACCTTGCCTGCTTTTACAAGCTCAATGCCCTCTTCTATTTTGGATAAGCGCGGGTTAGGTACAACGCCACCCAGTAAAATAAAATCGATGTTTTCGGCCGCTATGGCTTGTTGTACCGCAGCCATTAAGCCGCTTTTAACAATTCGCTCCGAGCCATAATGAATTAGTACCTTATTTACGCCCATATTATTTAATTCGCTACCAATACTAAGTTCGGCATCTGCCCCAAAAATAACTTTGGTGGGTGCATAATAGATAAATTCGCTCATTTAGATATTCTCCTTGATTATATTAATACATTAATGTGCATAAAGTTGCTTAAT
Organism: uncultured Peptococcaceae bacterium; assembly: GCA_964368605.1. GTDB lineage: Bacteria > Bacillota > Dehalobacteriia > UBA4068 > UBA4068 > CAYJBP01. The sequence goes on from CAYJBP010000012.1 coordinate 1,363, forward strand.
TATATAATTTATGATATATATTTTTTTGTTAAATGTCAATAACAATTTAATTAGCAAAAAATCAAAAAAATATTGACAGCGTGCTTTTGATGTGTTATAATCCTGCAAGGAGGTAAGAAATATGGCCGATAAGAATATTATCCGCACCTTAAAAAGGGTATATGACGGTATAGAAAAAAGAGGAAATAAGGATTTAAAGGGTTTGGGGTTAACCTTAAATCAATGTGCGGTTTTAGGTTATTTAGCCAAACAGCAAAATTTTTTGGCACCAATAAAAACTATTGAAAAAGATTTTGGCGTATCGCAGGCAACCATGCAGGGTAATATATCACGCCTGGTAAAGAAGGGTTTTATTAGCTTAATAGTTGATGCTGACGATCGCCGTATTAAGCAGGCTATGCTTACCGATCAAGGCAAGGAATGCTGGGCAATTGCTGAACAAAAAAGAATAGCCAGCATGAATTATCTGTTTGGCGATTTTTCCGAGCAGGAAAAAGAGATTCTTAAAATGCTTTTGCAAAAAATTTATAATAAATTGGATTAAATAGCTTTAGAGCATAGTTTTTATGCTAGATGCTAATATCTTATGACAGTGCTCTATTATAAGCTGTTACAGGCTTTTTTATCAAACAATAAACAGCATGCTTTTAAAATTATGCTGTTGAAAAAAATATGAGGTGGATTATGAATAATGATTTAAGTATTAGCTTTAAAGAAAATAGTGTGCCAAAGCTGGTTTTAAGCAATGCAATTCCGGCCATTTTGGCCATGATTATGGTTTTGGTTTATAATATGGCCGATATGTTTTTTATTGGTCAGGCTGATGATGCCTTGCAGGTAGCGGCGGTATCTTTGGCTACCCCGGTTTTTATGGTCTTTATGGCTCTTAGCTCGGTATTTGGCGTGGGTGGCACTTCGCTTATTGCTCGCAGTTTGGGGGCAGGCAAGCCCGAGCTTGCCAAAAAAATCTCATCTTTTTGCTTTTGGTGTGCTTCGGTTTTGGGTATACTTTTAGCGGCCGGCATCATTCTTTTTGCCGAGCCCTTAGCCTTGCTTTTAGGTGCTAGCTCAGCTACCTTGCCTTTGGTGGTTGATTATTTGGGTATTCTGGCGCTTGGCGCCCCCTTTGTTTTGATTTCGGCTGCTTTTTCTAATATTGTGCGAGCCGAGGGTAAGCCTAAAATTGCCATGTTGGGCATGGTAATTGGTAATTTAATCAATATAGCCCTTGATCCGCTATTTATTCTTGGCTTGGATTTAGGCATTGTAGGTGCAGCTATCGCTACTGTTATTGGTAATTTGGCTGCGGCCGGCTTCTATATAGCTTATTTGCTTAAAGGCCAGAGCATGCTAAGTATTAGCCCTAAAGATTTTGGCTGCGAGCATTATATTGTTCAAAATATTATTAGCATAGGTGTGCCTGCCTCGCTGGCCAGCATCTTGATGAGCGCCTCGACAATTATCGTAAACAGCCTGATGGCCGGCTATGGTGATTTAGCCGTGGCCGGGATTGGTGTGGCCATGAAGGTTACAATGATTACCTCGTTTGCCTGTATTGGCTTTGGGCAAGGCATACAGCCTGTTTTGGGCTTTGCTTATGGTGCCGGCGATTTTGCTAGGTTTAAGGCTATTATGCGTTTTTCACTGATTTTTAGCTTGGCATTGGGGAGTTCTTTAACCGTTTTGTGCTATTTAGGTTTAGAGCAAATCATAAGCGCCTTTTTAACCGATGCGGCTGCATATCAATACGCTTTAGATTTTAGCCGAATTCTGCTAATCAGCTCTTTTATTTTTGGCGCACTTTTTGTTTTTGTAAATGCGATGCAGGCCATTGGGGCAGCTACGGCTTCGCTGATTTTAAATATTAGTCGTCAAGGTTTGTTTTTTATTCCCTTGGTGCTAATTCTCAATAATTCTTTTGGGATAGAAGGCCTGCTATATGCCCAGCCGCTTGCCGATATTTTAACTTTTAGCATGGCCATTATTCTTTATCTTAAAGATGGACGCAAGCTGCTTAAATCAAAAGATCCGCTGCTTGGCGGCTTGCAGGCAATTAGTCATTAATTTAAGTTTTGGCGATTTAGGGTTCACAAACTTTGCAAGGATCATAGCCTTGCTCGATCAATTCGGCAATGTTTTGATCGCTTAAAGCCTTGTTTTCTTCGCTGATATTATCGGCATGATGGCAGCTAGGCAGGTGGATTTTATAAGAATCGATATTAAGAACATAGGCATTTGCTGCGGCAGATTCTGCGCTTATACTATTTGCGGGCGTATCGTCACTGTTTGCTGCGGATGTTGACATATCCTCCATTGTTGCCGCAATATTCGTTTCGTCGCTGCTTGCGCCGTCGATAGGCTCGGAGCTGTTATTTATGCTTGCCATTGGCTCTGTAGCGGCTTCCGTTTCTGCTTCGGGAACGGTTTCCGCAGGAGAGGAGCTTATGCCCTCGGTATTGGTATCCGTTGAATTGGCATTGCTTGTTTGGCTGGTACTTCCTGTAACGGCGGTAGTGCCCAAACTGCTTGCGCCGCTGCTATAATCGATATTTATGCCCGGTTCGGCATTATAGCAGTAAACATTGAAAAGGATATCATCATCCTCCAGCGATTGGGCTTCTAGCAAAACGCCGCTGGCCAGCAGATTATCGCCCTCAAAAATCGGGCTAACCCGATAATAAACATGATGCCCGGTTTCTTGTATATAGTCGGCAATCATATTTTCAAATGGCAGCATGGCCGCTACATTTAGCGAGCGGGTGCCGGTAAGCAAGTTTTGCGGATTAGCGTTTTCGCCACTTAGCTGAAAGCCGATTAAGTGGCTGCGATTATATAAATAATCGCCGGAAATATGATCATATTGTATGCTTTGCCAGGCAGTTGGCTCGATATGGCTAATCGAGCTGCGCTCTTCGGTGGGCATTAATTCCTGCCCTAACATGGCTACTGCCACGCCAACTCGTCCTAATTCATCTAAGGGGCTGTATTGCTCAAAGGCGGTGGCAGGGATATTTTTAAGCGAAAAATAGGGTTGATTATCATTAACTGCAATATAAGGACTGCCATTATATGTAGGGATTATGCTAATATCAAATCCGGCATTAGTCCCTGTTGTGGCAGATTGACTGCCTTGATCAGCGCCTGAATCATTAATTTCGATTGTTTCATCCGAATTGGATGGCAGTGACGATTCTGCTAATGAAGGGGATGGTGCCGGTGCTGTTGCTGATGCGTTTGCTGTTGCAGAATTTTGTTCGGGGCCTGGATTTGTGCTGCTTGGCTTGTTTTGCTCATCATGATTGGTTGCTTGAGCATTATTTGTGTTGGGGCTGGCTAAGGCAGGGCTATCCTCGACGGTTATAATGCCGCAGCCGCTGACTAATAAGCTTAGTATTATACATAAAGCTAGTATATTTATCCAGTGTTTAGATATTGATTTTTTCATTTTTGCCACTCCTCGATGGTAATTTGGGGATGAGATGTCCCCTTAATTTCAGTGATTTTTTGCAATACAAAGTTGGCGGACAGGTTTATATCTAAGTATATGTCGGCTGGGTAGCTGCGGTTCCATTTGCATAAGAATACGGTATTTATTTTAGGCAAATAGTGGGTAAGTGGCAAGTTCTCGATAAAGCAATAGTCATTATCTTGGGCTTTTTCCAGGCAAAAAGGGTTAATAATGATATTATTGGGCAGTGGTTTGGTAAATTGGCTGGCCGAAAAGGGGTGCAGCCATAGTTTATTGATGCCGCAAATATGAAGAATATGGGCTCTTAGCTTGGAATCTTTACTTTGTCTGCGTTGATTAAACAATAGGCCACCGTTTTCATCTACGGTGATAAAAACTTTCATAAAGCTCACCTCGGCTATACTATAGCATGTTTAAGCAGGTTTTTGCAAGCAAAAACTGTCGAATTTTGGCAAATTGCCAAGAAATTTAGTTTGCGCTTAATCAGCGATTACTTCTAGCCAAAGGATTTACTTGACACCGCATCTAAATTAGTTTATTCTATAATTATGCTTTTAAATGTTTATATAAGGCGGTTAAGATATGTTTAGTTGGCTAAATTTTTTAACATATGCTATAATAATGTCTTTTACCCCGGGGCCGAACAATATTATGTCGATGTCTAATGGCGGCAGGCTGGGGTTTAGGCGAGCTTTACCTTTTAATTTCGGTGTTTTGGCAGGCTTTGCAATTGTAATGCTGATTTGTGCTGCTTTTTGTAGCCTATTGGCTTCTTTAATTCCTGTTATAGAGCTGCCAATGCGGGTTTTAGGTGCGCTTTTTATGATCTATTTGGCCGTTAAAATCTGGAAAAGCAGCGGTAAAATTGAAGAGAATTTTGCTAAAACAGGTTTTGTTTCCGGCTTGGCCTTGCAATTTGTTAATCCTAAAATTTATATTTATGCAATAGTTTCGATGCAGGCTTATATCTTGCCTCATTTTGCCAATCATACGCTTATTTTGGCCGGTTTTGCCCTATTATTAGCTTTTATTGGCTTTAGCAGCACTGTATTATGGTCGGCTTTTGGCTCGGCTTTTAGGGTTATTTTTAGCAAATATACTAAAGTTACCAATGCCATTATGGCTGCTTTGCTGGTTTATTGTGCGGTTTCTTTGTTTTTTTAGGCTTATTTTAAGATTAAAAGATAAAGGCCTTTGCTTTTTGTAAAAAACAAAAATTTTTAGAATATAAAAAGGGATGTCGCAAATGAAACTATTTGCGACATCCCTTTTTTGCATATGACGGTTATTGCTTTTTGGGTTGGCTTAAAACCTTTTTTAAGACCTTGGGGGCGCAGCCCCCAATACCCCTGCAATTTTTTGTCAAAAAATTGATTAAAACTTTAAAAAATAGTTAATGCAATAGGCCTTTTTTTATTCATAACTTTTTTGGGCTCTTAGCCTTTTGGTATTGTTTAGAATTTGCTTGCGTAGGCGTAGACTTTTGGGGGTTACCTCCAAAAGCTCATCCGGCGCTAAGAATTCCAGGCATTGCTCTAAAGAAAAACGACGCGGCGGCACCAAACGCAAAGCTTCGTCCGAACCCGATGCCCGCATATTCGTTACTTGCTTTTTCTTGCAAACATTAACCGCCAAATCCTCATGCTTGGGATTTTGGCCTACTATCATGCCTTCGTATACATCGGTGCCGGCATCGATAAATAAAATGCCACGCTCCTGAGCATGGAATAAACCATAGCTGCTGGCCGAACCGGTATCAAAAGCAATTAAAGAACCGCTATCACGTTGCCTAATCGGCCCTTTATGTGGCTGATACTCCTCAAAGCGTGAGCCCATAATGCCTTCGCCTTTGGTATCGGTTAAAAATTCATTACGATAACCGAATAAACCGCGCGATGGAATCATAAACTCGGCCTTCATGCGGTTGCCGGAAGGCTGCATATGCAGCATAATGCCTTTGCGGCTGCCCATTTTTTCCATTACATGGCCAAAATGCTCTTGCGGTACGTCGATATGCAGGCGCTCGATCGGCTCATTTAATTTGCCGTCGATTTGCTTGCATAAGGCCTGCGGCGGCGATACGGCAAACTCGTAGCCCTCGCGGCGCATATTTTCAATCAAAATGGCCAAATGCATTTCGCCACGCCCTAATACCCTAAAGGAATCGGTATTATCGGTAGTAAAAATGCGCAAAGATACATCTTTAAGCAGCTCTCTAAATAAACGCTCCCTTAATTGGCGCGAGGTTACAAAGCGACCTTCTTTGCCGGCAAAGGGGCTGTCGTTGACCGAAAAGGTCATCTCTACCGTTGGTTCGCTAACTTTAACAAAAGGTAGGGGATTAATATGCTCGATATCGCATAAAGTGTCCCCAATTGTGATATTTTCGATACCGGAAAAACAAACTATATCGCCGGCCAAGGCGCTATCTACCGCTACCCTTTTAAGGCCCTCGATGGTGTATAGATTAACCAGCTTACTTTTATAAGGGGCATCGCCATTATAGTTGGCTACCATTACCTCGTCGGCCACTTTGGCTTCGCCTTGCTCGATACGACCAATGCCGATACGTCCCACATATTCATTATAATCGATGGAAGAAACTAAAAGCTGCAATGGCCCCTCGGTTTGGCATTGGGGGGCATCGATATGATCTAAAATAGTGGCAAATAGCGGCTTTAAGTCTTGCTCCATGGCATCCGGCTCGATGCCGGAAAATCCGTCACGACCGGAACAATAGATGATGGGGCTATTTAGATAATTTTCGCCGCTTTGCAATTCTTCTAATAAATCTAAGGCCTCTAAGGCTACTTCTTCGGCGCGGGCATCGGGGCGGTCTATTTTATTAACCACGATAATTACTTTATGGTTTAGCTCCAAAGCCTTTTGCAAAACAAAACGGGTTTGGGGCATCGGCCCTTCAAAGGCATCTACTAAAAGCAAAACGCCATTAACCATCTTTAAAATTCGCTCTACCTCGCCGGAAAAATCGGCATGGCCTGGGGTATCCACAATATTAATCTTGGTATCTTGCCAAATAATCGAGGTATTTTTGGCCAAAATGGTGATGCCTTTTTCTCTTTCTAGGCTATTACTATCCATAACTCGCTCTTCGACAACCTGATTTTCCCGAAAAGCTCCGCCTTGTTTTAACATTTGATCCACTAAAGTAGTTTTGCCATGGTCAACATGGGCGACGATAGCAATATTTCTGATTTGTTGATACTGCACAAAAACACCTTTCTTTCTTAAACCCGGATATATCTAATTTTTAGCAACCTATCTATTTTATCACCTTTTGCTGCTAAATACAAGCTAAATTTATTTAAAGCCAAAAAATAGCCAAAAATTGTCTGTTTGAGGCTTAATTTAGCCCGTATATTTTGGTTTACGGCAGGCAATAATGCAATTATATTCCATAATTGAGGAGGGAATATTTTTGGTTACAAAGGTAGAGATTTGTGGTGTAAACACGGCGCAGCTGCCATTATTAACTAATGAAAAAATGCGTCAATTATTTGCCGAAGCCCAAAATGGTAATGAGCAAGCCCGCCAAGAACTGATTAGCAGCAATTTGCGTTTGGTATTAAGCATTATTCAGCGTTTTAATAATCGCGGTGAGAATGTGGATGATTTGTTTCAGGTTGGTTGTATTGGTTTAATCAAGGCTACCGATAATTTTGATTTGGCGCAAAATGTAAGGTTTTCTACTTATGCTGTGCCGATGATAATTGGCGAAATTCGCCGTTATTTGCGTGATAATAATCCAATTAGGGTTAGCCGTTCTTTGCGTGATATTGCGTATAAAGCAATGCAGGCGAGGGAGGCTTTGGTTAATAAAAATGGTTGCGAGCCTAAAATGGAGCAAATAGCTAAAGAGATTGGCCTGCCGGTGGTGGATATAATTTATGCTTTGGACGCTATTTCCGACCCGGTTTCTTTATTTGAGCCGATTTATAATGATGGTGGCGATGCGATTTATATTATGGATCAAGTAAAAGACGAGATGAGCGATGATAAAAAGTGGCTGGAGAATATTAATATTGGCGAAGGCTTGGCCAAGTTAGGAGCTAGGGAAAAGAAGATTATCGACTTGCGCTTTTTTGCCGGCAAAACCCAAATGGAGGTGGCTGAGGAAATTGGCATATCGCAAGCGCAGGTATCGCGCTTAGAAAAAAATGCTTTAGGGCAGTTAAAGAAGTATATTTAGTTTAATGTTTAAAAAGTTAAATTTAAGGTTATACTTTATAATAGAGGGCAAAAGCCCTCTTACATAAATAAGGAGGTTTGCTTACATGAAAAACATTGTAAATAAAATTAGGTTAAATTATCAAAAGATTATGGTGGTATTTTTATTATTAATAGGTATTGGCGGTTTTACTTTTTATGGTTGGCAGCAGGCACCCGATGCCACTTTGGTATATGGACAAAGCCCCTTAAGGCTGCATATTTTGGCTAATAGTGATAGTGTTGAGGATCAAAAAACTAAGTTAATAATCCGTGATGCAATAATTGGCTTAATGGAAGAAAAGCTAGCCGAGGCTAAAAATAAAGAAGAGGCCATTTATTTGCTGGAACAGGCTTTGCCTGAGTTAACGGCTGCTACCAACGCCTATCTGGCCGATATAGCCGATTATGAAGCCAGCCTAAGCATAGCAAAAAGCGATTTTCCCGATATTGATTATGGTGAAATTAGCTTAGCGGCAGGCGAATATGATGCCTTAAAAATTAGCCTAGGCGAAGGCAGTGGCAAAAACTGGTGGTGTGTATTATTTCCGCCACTGTGTTTTGTGGATTTAGCTGCCGAAAGCCAGCCGGTAGCCACCACCATAACAGGCAATCATAGCCAAAGCGACACAGTAGAAGTACGCCTAAAATTATGGGATATTTTAGACAAATAAAGCAAATTAAAAAAGAAATAAGAAGAAAAACCCCCCTAAATATATATTAAAAGTTTTTGCTTTTGCTTTTTACAAAAAGCAAAGGTCTTAATCTTTTAACTATAAAATCTTTCAATTAGTAAAAAAAAGCAAAAAAAGGCTGTCGCAAATTCTGCAAATTTGCGACAGCCTTAATTTATATAAATTTCATTGGCTAAATTGCGATTATTCCAGTTCCATATAGCGCATTAATATGGCGGCAATTTCGGCTCTGGTTGCCTGGCCTTGTGGGTTTAAGCTGCCATCATCTAAGCCGGTAATAACTTCAACCATGGTCATATAAAGCATGGCTTCCCAGGCCCAATCAGATACATCTTCGGCATCAGTAAAATTAAGCGGGAAGGCAAAACTGCCGCTAAAACCGCCGCCCTTGCTCTGTTCGTAGCGGTAAAGCATAGTTATTAGCTGCTCGCGGCTAATATTGCCATGGGGATTGCTGCCATCCGAAATATTTTCGGCAATTGCCCAGTCCATGGCCTTAGAATACCACATTGTGCCGCCTTCGGTATCAACGCCATCAATTCTGGCCAAAACAGTCCAAATCATGGCTCGGGTAGCAGGCAGTTGCGGCTCGAATAAGGTTTTGTCGGTGCCGCTCATTATTTGATTTGCATAAACATATAGTACCGCATCATAGTACCAGCTATCTGCCGAGATATCCGTAAAGGGGTTTTGTAGCTCGGTGGCTTGCTCATAAGCCAGCATATAAATAGAAAAATGGCTTAATTTAAAGCTTAACTCTTGCTTGTCCGCATCATATTCCGTGCCGATTTTCTCTACTATATTACCCTCGTCATCTAGGAAGTAAATAATAAGATTATCTGCGCTTTCGCCATCTTTTAGCTGATAGGGCAGGCTTATGCTTATCTGACCATCATCAAAATCGCTAATAAGCTCGCCGTCTACCAGCACTTGCAGCTTAAATGCCGGCCTATTGCCGATAACTGCTTTTTGTTGCTCTGTTAATAGGGCCATATCGGCTTCTTCAATAATAATCTCCAGATTAAGAGCATCTGCTCCGGCGGCTTTGATAATAGCCTCGATAGCTGCTGTATCAAAAATAGCTACCATATCATTAGCGCCATTTACTTGCAAATCATCATTATCTTCAAGAATGGCTTTAAGTGTGTTTAGGCTGATTTTTTGGCCTGAATTAATTTTGTTTATCGAGCTATGGCTACCACCGCCACCGCCGCCGCCGCTACCTGTGGGGAGGCTGATAATTGTAAATTCGGCAAAGTTTATATAATTAATATTATAGTTAGCCGCCGCCGCAAGGGCATTAATCTCTGCTTGCATAGTTGCGGCATTTTCCCAGGTAATTTTAAAATTGCCGGCTGTATTATTATTGGGGTAATTATTGTTAACTATCAGATTTGTAGCTGGTACGAGGTTGTCGCCGGCTACTATATCGCCAAAGGAAAGTTGGGCTATGGGCAAGGTTTCTCCCACATAAAGCGAATCTTTATCCAGCTTTAGTTCGATTGTAAGCGGCTTTTTATCAATAGTTAGTAAAACAGTGCCGATAACTTCGGTGTATTTTGTGGCATCTTGTGGTTTAAAGATGACATTTTTAATACCGCTATCGGCCACATTTTTTAGATTTTGCCCTGCTACAAACTGCCACTCTCCCAATATATTTTCACCGTTTACATTAGCCGTACCCTCAATTAAAGTATTGGGCGCAGCTTGCCCATTATAAATATGGGTAATCGGAATAGGCGCAATAGTTGGAACATCTTTATCGGTAATGTTTATGGTAATGATGATATCAAAAGGATTATAGTTTGTGCTTGTAATATTGATGGCAAATGTTACGGTATTATTTACTAGGGCTGGATCGTTTTTAATAGTATAGACAAGATGATTGTCGATATCGATATTATAGCTATTATCTACTAAAACTGCGGCGGCACCGGCAGGATTAGTGCTGGTAATATCCCAGCTTGCCATGTCTTCAAAGGTGCTATTTGCTAAAGCGGCAAAGTTCGATAAATCCACTTTCCCGCTTGTGCCAATTTTGGCAAAAGCTGTAAAATCTGTAAAAGCTGCATAATCTGCTACTTCTATGGTATAAGCTGCTGTTTTAGTGCCAAAGTACTTGTTTATACCGGTAATAGTTAGCTCATAATTACCGGCATTTGTTTGGGTATTATTACTTACAGTATAATCAACTCCTGCCTCAAGAGCAGTGCCGCCTAGCATTACAGATGTAATATTTTTAGTTTGAGGATAGCCATTATATATTAAAGTTGAACTATCTACGTTGATAATAGCTTCGCCGATAGAATTGCCAAAAGCAACTGTAAATTGCATGCTATTTGCTTCTATGGTGGGGTTTTCTGTGCTGATATTTACAGTAAATGTATAGGGCTGCCCTTCTTCAAATGTATTTACATCATCGATTTTTAATATGATATCCATTAAATCTATACCGGGAATATTATTAATTTGCTCTATAAGCGCATCATTTGTGGCATTTTGGGTAGTTATATTGGTAGGTAGCGGAGTAAATACATGGCCTTCAATTGCTAATTTTGCCGCATCTACTCTTGCTTGATAGATGGTAGTATAATTGTTAAATATGCCATTATTATTAATTCTGGTTAAAGAGTCTGCATCAATTATGCCTCTATTGCTTAGGGTAATGCCGCTTGGGATGGTAAGTAAAGAGCCTTCCGGTATAGTAAAGTTTACATTTTCGGGGATTTCAAAATCAGCATTAAGGGTTTGATTGCCATATACTTGTCCGCTTAAGCCGTTGATGATAGTTCCCGACCAGCTACCGCTAGTATCGGTAATATCAGTAGCCAGTATTTGGGCTGTACCATTTACGCCGGTAGAAAAATTACCACTAATTCCCTTGGTATTGTTGGTATTAGTGGCTATGATATTACCGCCACTGATGATGATATTGGCATTGGTGGTGCTAGAGTTTAGGCCGTTGCCAATAGCCGAGGCATGACTACCGCCGATTGCCGTAATATTGCCGCCGGTAATTGTAATTGTGTCGGCATCGCCCATATTACCGCCCCCAATTCCGGCCGCTTGATTAAAAGTTGTTGCGGTAATTGTGCCACCATTAATTGTGATAGATCCGCTGCTTGAATTATTTGCTCCGCCAATTCCGGCACTAAAATAGCCACCAATTGCATTAAGCGAGCCGTTGCCGTTAATAACTAGGCTTGCGCCGGTAGGTACTTGTAAGCCGGCAGCATAATCGCCACCTTGCAATATATTTTCATTTTGCAATTCTATAGAGGCTGTTGCGTTAGGATTAATAAGTAAGGCAGGAGTATTAACTATGCCTTTAATATCTGTATCTTTTAAAATAATATTATGATTGCCGCTAACTACATTAATATTGTTGAAGGTACTTATACCGCTAAAAGTTATTTGGCCTGTATAAGTAAACCATGTAGTATTATCTGTATTGCTGGTAGCATATTGTAAAGTAGTTTCGTGCATACGCATATAAATGCTGGCTATACTTATATCAAATTGCGGATTATTTACATTGTTGGGAGGCGTATGAATTGAACCGGTTCCTGTTGGGGGCGAGGCTATAGTGCCATTGTTTTCTATGACCTGGTTATTCGTAAATGTAGAGGATTCAAGATTATTAATGAACCCATTGTTAATAATCTTACCGTTGCTATTAATTAAACTGGCGCCAGCCTCAACAGTAATTGTGCCGTTATTGATTAAAATTGCGCCTTGCTCAATGGTAAAGGTATTACCATCTGCAATGACTAGGTTTTTATTTGGATAAAGCGTAATAGGGCTAGTGGCAAGATATGAATTTATGCCATAAAATTGGCCATCATCACCATCAATTATTATACCGGACCAGCTCGCTTGACTAGTTATATCGGCAATAGATGATGCGGAAATAAAGGCATTACCCGGATTTCCGTTATAATTTGTGATAAAAGAACCAGTATCAGTAGAAGGGTATCCATTACCGATACCTGCTGCTCTTAGGCCGCCGTTGGCATAAACTATGCCGCCACTAATAATTATATTACCACCGGCACCGTTATTGCCACCGCCAATAGCGGCTGCTTGACGACCACCCTGGGCATTAATTATGCCGCCGGTAATAATAGTAGTGCCACCACTGGCATTATTACCGCCGCCAATGCCTGCCCCATAGTCATGAGTGTTGATAGCTGTAATATTACCACCACTAATAATAATTTCCCCACTAGTGTTGTTATTATTATATGTGCCATTGGCAGCACCTATTGCCGCGGAAAGGTTATTTGAAGTGGCAATAACTGTACCGCCACTAATAGTAATTTTTTCGACACTAGCATCATAGCCGCCACCGATTGCCACACCGGATTGGGTCGTTGCAGTGATATTACCGCCTTCAATACTGATAATGCCACTTTTGCCACCTATATTATTATATGAATCACCAGCCCCGATTCCCGTTTGACCACTTAAAGTAATATTGCCGCTTTTGATGGTAATTATTCCGCCATCATGCATAAATGCGCTACCTATTGCAGCAGACCTATATCCGCTTTCTGCTTCAAGCGCACCCTCTCCATCGATACTAATAGTTCCTGTTAGGCCCGAAGCATCATCTTGTGCCATTAAAGCAGGCATGAATAAACCACCTTTAAGGTGATTATTGCTGCCTGCACCCAAAGTAATATTGGCAATACCGTTGCCTAAAATCTCGATTGGTGCCGCCCCGGCAGTAGTACTGCTGCCGGTATCTGATAAATCGATATTAATCCCATCTAATATAATATTTGCTGTTATGCCGCTGGGAATGCTAATTTGATGATCATAACTAGCCTGGTTGGGGTCAACATTTTTAATAGTGAGTTTTGTTTCTTTTAAGATGGTAAGTGTTTGGATTTTCTCATTATTTGGCGTTAATGTTTGGGTATAAGAATAATCGATATCTAAAGTGCCACCTTGCACTACAAAATCCCCGGTATTACTACTGGCCAATGCCGGGCTGGTCGCTAGCATAAATAATCCCAAAAATAGTAGCCATAAAGCGAATTTTTTTGCTAAAAATAGTCGGTTCTGCTTAGATGTAATATTCATAAAGCCTCCTGTTTTTTTACACGCTTCGAGTATAATTTATCAATATTAATTTTAGCATTTTTTTTATTTTTTAGCAATACTATTGCTAATTAATCTTAACAAAAAATTATTAAAGCCATAAAGCAAATGCCGACAACTATGGCAATTATAGAGGATATAGTAGAAATTTGCTTTTTAGCATTTGCCCATAATTCATAGCAGGCAATAAATAACATTAGCCCTGCGATAAAGCTAAAACTAAAGCCCAGAACCAATGCGCTTAAATATGGACGCAAAACTAAATAGGCCGCCAATGCGCCAAGTGGCTCGCTAAGCCCGGTTAAGCTTGCCAGGGCAAAGGCTTTTATCTTAGCTTGGCCGCTCATATAAAGCGGCAAGGCAATGGCAATGCCTTCCGGTAAATTATGCAAAGCTACCGCCAAGGCCAGCATAAGGCCGCTTTCGATATCATAATAAGCCGTCATAAAAGTGGCTATCCCCTCCGGGAAATTATGCAAAACCAAAGCCAGCGCGCTGATTATTGCCAATCTAAATAAGCCGATATCAGTAGCATTATTAGTGTTTAAGTGGCGGCCAAATCGGCAGATAATAAGGCCGCAAAGCAAACCGCAAATCATAAAAAGCAGGCTTAGTAAGTGGCTTGTGATATTATTATAAAACATGCTTATTAATTGATAAGCTTCCGGCAATAAATTAGCCAGGGCGATAAAGAGCATCACCCCGGCCGAAAAGGCTAAACTATAGCCTAAAAAGCGCCAATCAAAATGGCGCTTAATAAAAATGATTGCTGCCCCCAAAGAAGTGGCAAGGCCTGCTATACATGATAAACCTAAGGCTATAAGCTCATTAATTTCCATAAATAATCCTATATTTGGCTTTTTTATAGCTTATGTTATTATTGCCAAAAATAGAATTTTAAAAATCGAGCTTTAAGGCTGCTGATGCAAAAAATCATAAAGGGCTTGTGCTGCTGATTTGGTCATGCCGGGTGCTGCTATTAATTCTTCTAAATCGGCTTTTTTGATGTTTTCCAGGTTGCCAAAGGCCTTAAGCAGGGCTTTTTTACGTTTAGCACCAATGCCGGGAGCATCGTCTAAGAGCGATTTAACCTGGCCTTTGCCCCTTAAGCTGCGATGATAGGTTATTGCAAAGCGATGCGCTTCGTCACGTATGGCCTGCAAGAGCTGCAAGGCCGGATTGGCTTTGTCCAAAATTAAGCTTTCGGAAATATTGGGTAAAAAGATTTCTTCTTCTCTTTTGGCTAAAGAGATAATTGGCGGCAAATCATTACTGATTGCCGCTAGGCTGCTGCATACCGATGATAGCTGGCCTTTGCCGCCGTCAATAATCAGCAGATTTGGCCAATTGCCAAAATCAAGCGGTTTTTTGCCCTCTGCCCTTTCGGTTAATCCTCTTTGCCAGCGCCTACTTAAAACTTCTTGTAGGGCGGCAAAATCATTGCTTTGATCCAGGGTTTTAATTTTAAAGCGCCGATAATGCTTAGGCGCAGGCAGGCCATTAATAAAAACCACCATCGAGCCTACCATATAACTGCCCTGAATATGGCTGATATCATAACATTCCATCCTGGTTGGCGCAGCTGGTAAATTTAAGGCTATTCTTAGGCTATCTAATGCTTTAGCTGCTTTTTCCTCACGCTTATCCTTAGAGGACATAAATTGGTTTAAGGTTAAGATGGCATTTTGCTCTACCAAGTTAAGCAATCTTAGCTTATCGCCTCGCTTTGCTTCGGTAATTTCTACCTTGTGGCCACTTTTTTGGGCGAAAATTTCCATCAAAAGCTGATTATTTTCCGGAAGAGGGCGTGCATATATTTGACGGGGCATAAATTCGCTATTGCCATAGTATTCTTGTAAAAAACGGCGCAAAATTATGGCCTTGCGCTCGCTATTTTGTTGATCATCCAGGCCATCTTTTAAAAAAAAGTGCTCACGGCCGCAAACTTTGCCGCCGCGCACAAAAAACACCTGCACCACAGCCTGGTCCCCCTCATTGGCGAGGGCTATTATATCATGATTGCCGCCTTCGGCGCTTTTATCTAATTGCTGTTTTACCTGCATATTTTGCAGAGCATTTAAGGCATCACGCAGGCGAGCAGCCTCCTCAAAATTAAGTTCTTGGGCGGCTTGAAGCATTTTTTGCTCGGTTTGCTTTAGTAAATCCTTGGTTTTGCCCTCTAAAAACTGTTGCACCTGGTTGACAATTAGGCTATAATCTGCGGCAGATATTCTTTGCTCGCAGGGGGCTAAACAGCGGCCAATATGGGCATTAAGGCAAGCCCTTTGACCGGCACGCCAAGAACGCCCCGAGCAGGTGCGCAAGGGGAAAATATCCTGAATTAATTGGCGAGCATGACGCATTGCGCCGGCACTAACATAAGGGCCAAAATAACGATTGCCATCATTTTTAGCCCGCCGCACCACCAAAAGACGGGGGTATTTTTCGTTTAAAGTTAGGCATAAATAGGGGTAATGCTTATCATCACGCAGCAAAATATTATAATGAGGATGATACTCCTTAATCAAATTGCTTTCCAGAATTAAGGCATCGGCCTCGCTATCGACAATTACCGTATCAAAATCGGTAATATTTTCAACCAAAGCGGCGGTTTTGCCGGTATGATTAGCCTTAAAATAGCTGCGTACCCGATTTTTTAAATTAATAGCCTTGCCAACATAAATTACCTGGCCGTCCTTATTCTTCATTAAATAACAGCCGGGATTAGTAGGCAGCAATTTTAATTTTTGTAAAATATTGTCATTGAATTGTGCCATGTTTTATAGGGATTGCTCGCCTGTGGCGATGGCAATGCCTTGGCGCAATTCTTCCTCGCTTAATCCTTGCTCGGCCACGGCCACCACATTGCCTTCGGCATCAATAAAGAAGGTGGTCGGTAGGTACATAATATAATAGTCATAGCTGGCATTGCCGGTAACTTCGCCATCATAATCAAAATATACCGGGAAAGTATAGCCGTTTTCGTCGATAAAAGCCTGGCCGTCCTCCATTGTTTCCTGGCCATCGGTGCTGTTTAACATGATAAACTGCACATCATCACCCATTTCTAAATATACATTCTCGAAATGGGGCATTTCCTCACGGCAAGGCGGGCACCAACTGGCCCAAAAATTAAGCACAATCGGTTTGCCATAAAAATCCGATAAATTATAAGTTAATCCTTCAAAATCGGCAATGGTAATATCGATAGCAGGGATAATATCAGGGTCGGCCGGCTGCTCTTCCTGGCTTGGCTCGGGGCTTGGCTCGGCCGAATCACCGCTTTGGCCATTATTGGCTAAATTTTCATTTGCGGAATTATCTGCATTGGGCTGCTCATTGCCCTGGTCGGCAGGTTGATTAGCCTCTGCGCTTGCCTCATTTATGCTATCGGTCAAATCACTAAGCAGCTGGCTTTCATTTGCGCCGCTTAAAGGATCGGCGGTTTCTACCTCGTCGGCAAGGCTATTGTAAAATACTCCTGCCACAATCAATAATACCCCCAAAATCGCTACCGGGATAATTAATTTCATTTTTTTGTTCATCATAAAACCTCCTTTTGCTTTACACTGTAATTAGCAAAAAACATAGCTCAAAAAACCATATATTTATACGGACAAAAAGCCCAATAAATAGCTTAAAGTGCCGGTCATCATCAAAATGCCTACCAGGATTAAAAAGCTGCCGCTAATAATATTTATGACCTTATAATGGCTTTTTATCCAGTTAAATGCCCCTTTTAGACGATCTAAAAATAAGGCGCTTAGGAAAAACGGTATGCCTAAGCCGGCCGAATAGCAAAGCAGCATGATTACGCCTTGAGTTACTGTTTCCTGGCGCGAAGCCAAAATTAATGCCGAGCCTAAAAACGCACCTACGCAGGGTGTCCAGGCGATAGAAAATGTAATACCAAACAGCACCGAAAAAAGCGGACCTGTTTTTTTGCTAAGGCTGATTTTTTTGCCTTTAAAAATGTTAAAGCGCAAAACACCCATAAAATAAAGGCCGAAGATGATGATAATAATGCCGCTAACAATATTTACAGCCGTTTGATATTGCACCAAAAAGCGGCCTAAGCTGGCAGCAAAGGCGCCTAAAGCTGTAAAAACCATACTAAAACCTAAGATGAATCCCAAAGCATTTTGCCAAACCGCATTTTTATTGGCATCGCTAAAATCGCCGGCGGCAAAATAGGTTAGGTAAATAGGTATCATCGGCAGCATGCAAGGCGAAATAAAGGTGATAATGCCTTCTAAAAAAGATATCAAATATTGCATAAGTTCACTCCTTTAGCAAATCGACAAACTCCCCTGTGGCCAAATTCATCAAATCCTCGCCATTAAGCTCGATTTGAGCGCCAATTTTGCCGGCGCTAACAATAATTGTATCATAAAGGATGGCGGTTTCGTCCATAAAAGTGCGATATTTGCGCTTCATGCAAAGCGGCGAGCAGCCGCCTTTCATATAACCGCTAATCTTTAAAATATCTTTTACCGGCGCCATCTCGATACTTTTTACCTTGGCGGCACGGGCGGCTTTTTTAAAATCCAATTCGGCTGCAACCGGCACTATAAAAACTAAAATTTCATGATCTGGCGCCTGGGTTAGCAGGGTTTTAAATACTTGCTCAGGGTTATGATTAAGCTTTTTGGCAACCGATAAGCCATCAATTAGGCCATCTTCTGTGCTATAACTATGCGCCTGATAGGCAATATTATTACTTTCCAAATGGCGCATTACATTAGTTTTTTCCATTTTAGTATGCTCCGCTGTATTCTATTGTCTATCTATTATAACATATATTGTCTTAACTTAACAATAGTAAATGCACAATTATCCCAAAAATAAAGGATAATTGGCTTAAAAAAGAGAATATTTTTTAGTTGCTTTTTTTATAAATAATAGGAAGTGAAAATATGAAAAGTATTGTAATTGGTGCCGGTAAGGTGGGCTTTAGCATTATTGCTACCCTTTGCCGCGAAGGATATAATGTAACTGCAATTGATAATAATCGGCAGCGCCTGCAAACATTAGAAGAATATTTTGATATTAATACCATCGAGGGTAATGGCGCCCAAATTAGTGTTTTGCAGGAGGCCGGCATTAGTGATACCGACCTGTTAGTAGCCGTTACCGATAAAGACGAGCTTAATATGATGGCTTGCTTTATTGCCAAAAGCGAGGGGGCGGAGCATACCATAGCCCGTGTGCGCGATCCTGATTACAGCGATTTTGCCAATGCCGAGCGAATGCGTTCTTTTGGTATTGATATGCTGATTAATCCCGAACTGGTTACGGCGCAGGAAATTAATAAGCTAATCAACTATCCCGAGGCCGATTACGTGGGCTTTTATGGTGGCGGCAAGGCTTTGATTTTGGAATTAAGGCTGCCGGCAAAGTTTAGTTATAGTGGTATTGCTTTAAAGGATATTCGTTTTCCCAGCCCTTGCATTATCATTGGCCTGGAGCATGAGGGCAGTTTTACCATTCCTCGTGGTGATGACACATTAAGCCCGGGCGATAGTATTTTGCTTTTGGCAAATAGCCGCCATATTAATGATTTGGAGCATTTTTTGGGCATACCGCATAGCCAGATTAGGGATATTGTGATTATGGGTGGCGATTTAAGCGGTTATTATTTGGCTAAAATGCTCGAAAAACGAGGGCGTCGCTTTAATATTCGTTTGATTGATGATGATATGCAGCGCTGTGAGGAAATTGCCGAAGATTTAACCCATACCATGTTAATTAATAGCAATAGTTTTAATTTGCAATTATTTGAGGACGAAAATATTGGCGAATGCGATGCCTTTATTGCTGTGGCCGAGGATGATCGGGATAATTTATTTAACTGTGTTTTGGCCAAAAACTTGGGCGCTAAAAAAACGGTGGCGCAAATTCGCAATGGCGATTTTATTACCATGGTAGAGCGGGCCGGTATTGATGTGGCGATTAGCCCCCGTAGCCTAACTGCCGATGCTATTTTGCGCTTTATCAGCCGTTATGAACTTTTATCTTTAACCAGTTTTGAGGAAAAAAATGCTCAAATTATCGAATTGGCCGTGCCCTTTGGTGCTAAAGCGGTGGGCAAAAAGATTATGGAGCTTAATTTTCCAAGGGCGGCTATTATTTGCATGATAGTGCGTAATCGGGATATTATTTTGCCCACAGGTATGGATATTATCAAGGCTGCCGATCGGATTACCATGTTTGCAATGCCGGAAGCGATGCGGGATATTAGCAGATTATTCGAGGCGGAGAATTAATGCGAATTCAATTAGTATTTTTTAATTTAGGCAAAATTTTGCTGATTATTGGGGCAGCCATGTTATTGCCTTTGCTAATCGCTTTTATTTATCGGGAAAATAATATCATGCCCTTTTTGGCCTCTACCCCGATTACTTTAGGGGCCGGCTTAATTATGATGCTTATTTGCCGTAAGGCACGCGAGCAAGTGATGCGCCAGCGAGAGGGCTATCTTTTTGTTACTATGGTTTGGATTTTAGCTGCTATTTTTGGCGCATTGCCTTTTTATTTAGGTGGCTTTCAGCCCCAGTTTGCGGCTGCTGTTTTCGAGACGATGTCCGGCTTTACCACAACAGGTGCTTCGGCTTTTAATAATGTAGAAGTTTTGCCGCATAGCATTATTTTTTGGCGGGCGCTTACCCATTGGTTGGGTGGTGCCGGTATTGTAATGCTATTTGTGGCGATTATGCGCAGCAAGGATAATAGCGGTTCGGGGGCGGTTATTTTTAATGCCGAACATTCCGGCGCCGATTTAACCGATAAAATTACTCCCAAAATTAGCGATGCCGCCAAGGCTTTATGTATTGTGTACCTGGCTATTAGTGCTATTTTAACAGCGCTTTTAATGCTGGGCGGCATGAACTTTTTTGATGCTCTTATCCATTCTTTTGCTACCGTATCTACGGGTGGTTTTTCTAATCGTAATGCCTCGGTTGCCCATTATGATAGTGCTTATATCGAATGGGTAATCATTATCTTTATGCTTTTATCGAGCATTAATATGGCACTTTATTATTTATGGGTGGCTAAGCGTAAAAATAATCTTTTTCAGGATGAAGAGGCTCGCATCTTTTTGTTCATCATAATCGGGGCGGCGCTTTTAATTAGTATCGATCTATATCAATTGGCCGAATTTAGCGAGCAAGGTTTTGAGTATACCCTGCGTAAAGCCATGTTCCAGGTGGCAACGGTAGTTACCACCACCGGTTTTGCCACAGCTAATTATGATTTATGGCCAACTTTTTCAAGGGTATTTTTATTTGTGCTGATGTTTTGCGGTGGTTGCATCGGCTCTACTTCCAGCGCAATTAAAGTTAGTCGTTTAATTGTGGCTTTTAGGGCTTGCCGCAATGAGCTTTTGGGCATGGTGCATCCGCGCATGGTTAAAAAATTGTACTTTAATAAACGGTTAATTAGCCAAAATACGGTTAATCATATTTTGATTTTTATTGGTTCTTTTCTCTTTTTTACGGCCGTGGGCTCGGTACTTTTGGCGGCAAACGGTATGCCTTTTACCGAGGCCTTAAGTGCATCTTTGGCCTGTATAGCTAATGTTGGCCCCGGTTTGGGAGCGGTAGGCCCTGCCGGTAATTATTTTGGCTTGGATAATTTTTCCTACTATATATTAGTATTTAATATGCTATTTGGCCGCTTGGAATTACTAACGGTTTTGGTATTATTCCTGCCCGGTGTATGGCGTAAATAAGGTGGACTTATGCGGATAATAAAGCAAACATATAGCCCTAAGCAAACAATGGAGCTGGCAACAATTATCGGCCAAAATGCGCCGCAGGGAACTATTATTGCGGCCTATGGCGATTTGGCGCATGGCAAAACGGTTTTTGCTAAAGGGCTGGCTAAAGGCTTAGGGATAGAGCAAAATATTAATAGCCCTACCTATATATATTATCAGGATTATATGGGCAAACTACCTTTTTGCCATATAGATGCCTATCGTTTGGAGGATTGGCCGGAAGAAGAGCTAATAGAATTGGGCTTAGATGATTGTTTTGCCGATGCCAAAGTAACCTTTGTGGAATGGCCGCAATTTTTGGCTGATTATTTACCGAGTGAGCATATCAAACTAATATTTAGCCTAATTGAAAATGAAGATCAGCATAGGCAATTAATTTTCGAATTTGAAGTAAAAAATTACCCCTGGCTATTAGAACTATTAAGCAGCGAAATAACCAAAATATAAAAAGTAAAAAGTTTTTTTGGTTCTTTTTTTGCAAAAAAAGAACGAAATCCTCATCCAAGGAAAGAGCAAATAATGTACATTCTAGCAATCGACACCTCATTTTCAGCTTTAAGCCTAGCTATAGCCAAAGATGACCAAATTATAGCCAATTGCGGCTTAGATAGTGGACTGCAACATAGCAAGGTTTTGCTTAATTTAACAGATAGCCTGTTAAAAGCCGCCGATTTAAGCTTGGCCAATATCGATATGCTGGCAATTAGCATAGGCCCCGGTTCTTTTACCGGCCTAAGGATTGGGCTGGCCACGGTTAAGGCCTGGGCTTTAGCCTTAGCAAAGCCGCTAATTGCCATCAGTAGCCTGCAAGGGCTGGCCTATACCGCCATGGAGCAGGGTTTTTTGATATGCCCAATTTTGGATGCCAGGCGTAATCAGGTTTATGCAACGCTTTTTGATGAAAAAAAGCGCCTGCTTGATGATCAATTGCTTAAAATTGATGATTTATTGCTAAAATTAAAGGTTTATCAAAGGCCGATTATTTTTTGCGGCGATGCGCTTAGCACTTATCGGCAGCAAATTAAGGATGCCTTGGCCGAAAATGCCTATTTTGCCTTGCCCGAGCGTCAAAAATTTATTGCCGCCGCCTTAACTCAAATTGCAGCTCAAATGTATGAGCAAGGGCAAATTTGCGATCCGATTAGTTTAGAGCCAAATTATTTGCGCCTAGCCGAGGCCGAGCGTAAAAAGTTGGGCATCGAGGATGATTAATGGAAAAAATAACTGAACAAGAATTAATAATCAAGCGCCTAAATGTAGACGATGTGCCTGCAATTTTGATAATCGAGCGGCTATCTTTTAGCCTGCCTTGGACAGAAGGCGATTATCGGCGCGAATTAACCGAAAATCAGCTTGCCCATTATTATGGCTGCTTTGAGGGCAGTAAGCTGATTGCCTTTGCCGGCTTTTGGCAAATTTTGGACGAAGGCCATATAGCCAATGTGGCAGTGCATCCGCTTAGCAGGGCAAAGGGAATCGGTAAAGTTTTGATGCAGCATATTATGGCCGCCTCTAAAGCCTTAGGCGGCGAAAGGATGACTTTAGAAGTGCGTGCCACCAATACTGTGGCTCAAAAGTTGTATCAAAACCTAGGCTTTAAGGATGTAGGTATTCGCCCTAAATATTATAGTGATAATAATGAAGATGCCGTGATAATGTGGGGCAACTTAGATTAAGCCCCGGGCGGTTTAAAGAGGAAGATTATGAGTTTAATTTTAGCAATCGAAAGCAGCTGCGACGAAACATCGGCAGCAATTGTAGAAGATGGACGCCTGGTAAAGGCTAATATTATTGCTTCGCAAATAGATATTCACCAAGCCTATGGTGGGGTAGTGCCCGAAATTGCCTCGCGCCATCATTTGCAGGCAATAATGCCTGTTACCAAGCAGGCCTTAAAAGAGGCTAATTGTAGCTTTAGCGATATTTCGGCAATAGCGGTAGCCTATGGCCCTGGTTTGGTAGGGCCACTTTTGGTGGGTGTTTCTTTTGCCAAAGCCTTAGCTTATGCCTTGGGGCTGCCTTTGATTGCAGTACATCATTGGCAAGGGCATATTGCGGCTATTAATCTTAATCATGATTTGGAATACCCTTATTTGGCCTTGGTGGCATCAGGCAGCCATAGTGGGATTATCATGGTTGAAAAGGAGAGTATACGCCTATTAGGCCAAAGCCAAGATGATGCCGCAGGCGAGGCTTTTGATAAAATTGCCCGTGCCTTGGGGCTTCCTTATCCCGGAGGGCCGCAAATAGAAAAGGCCGCCCAAGCAGGCGACAAAGATTTTTGCAGTTTTCCCAGAGCCAAAATGGATAATCCCTATGATTTTAGTTTTAGCGGCCTAAAATCGGCGGTATTGAATGATTTAAATAAAAGGCGTATGCAAGGGCAAAGCATAGATCAAGCCCTAATCAATAATATTGCCGCCGCCGCCCAAGAGGCGATTTGTGATACCTTAAGCGCCAAAACGGTAGCCGCCGCCCAAGAACAAGGGCTAAAAAACATAGCCTTAGTAGGCGGAGTAGCAGCCAATAGCCGCCTAAGAGCCCTGCTAAAAGAGCGAGCATCCGAGCAAGGTTTAAATTGCCTATGGCCGGATAAAATCTTTTGCACCGATAATGCGGCTATGATAGCAGCGGCAGCCTATCCTCAATATCTAAAGCAAAACTTTGCCGATTTAAGCCTAAATGCCGAGCCAAGATTGCCTTTTTAAGCAAAATTTAATCCCGAAAACGCAATAATGGTAAGCTAATTATAAATATTATAGCCAAAATCAGCATGATCGGGGCTATGCCAAAATTATCGGCAACTAAGCCTAAAATCGGGGCAAAAATCATCAAGAACAAAGATTTTAGCTGCGATGTTGCACTAATTACCGTAGCTCGCTCCGATTTATCAATATGATTATCAATTTCGTCCACAAAAAGCGGTTTGCGTAAGCAATGCAGAATATATATCAGCAAATAGAGCAAGCAAAGCAAAAGATAGCTATCAATAAAAAAGAATAAAAGGCCAAATAAAAGCGCCATGCCGCCATGCATCCAAAACAAGCAGCTTATAGAGCTGCCTTTTTGTTTGAGCAAATGCGCCTTTTTAGAAAAATAAGAGCCGCATAAATTAAGCATAGCATAAATTAAGCCCAAACTAATCTTTAAATTATCATCGGCACTTAAATTGGCAATCAAAACCAGGCCGCTGCCCACAATAATCAGCTCCAATAAAGGCTGAATTAAATCCTTTATATAGGAAAAACTAGCCTCGGCCATGCCTTCTTCGATAACAAGATTACGCAATTTGCTATTTATTCTAAAGCTGCGCGCCAAATTGCCGGCCAGTTCTTTAAATGTAGCATCATGCTTTTTATCGGCGCAATCCAAATATTTAGGATAGCTCATAATCAAGAGCAAATCCAAAATATAAGGGATAATCGAAAAAAGAAAAATATAGCTATCGGATGGTACCGCCAAAATTAAAATAATGCCCAAAATGCCGCTAACCGCACTGCCAATTAAGGAATAAGACCTGGTAAGCCCATAGGCAAAGGCTTTTTCGGTCTGCCAATGTTTAGTGTCTAAATAAGTATAAATCATCGCCTTATGGGTGCCGGAACGAAAGGCCTCGCCCAGGCCAAAAAAAATCATTGCCAAGGCGGCCAAATAAAAATTATCGGCGCCAAAAAAGACTAAAAAAGAAATAATATAAAAGCTAAAGCAAAGATAAAGTTCTTTTTTGCGCCCCAAATAATCGGCGATTAGGCCGGAAGGAATTTCGAATAAATTAATCACAATTTCCCTAATGGCCATTAAAAGGCCGATTTGAAATAAGTTAAGGCCATTGCCCAGTAAATAAAGCAGCAAATAGGCCTCGAAAAAACGGAGGTTTTTTAAAAAGCCATAAAGGCAGAATTTTTTAATTTGCCGATCGTTTAGAATTTGTTGCTGCATAAGATTAGCCATAAATCCCCCATCAAAAGTAAGCTAATATAAGTATGGCAGCAAATTATTTATTTGTCAAATTAAATTGAATATATGGCAAAGGAAATTAGCCATATATAGGGAATTATCCAAATAAAGGCAGGTGATTTTATGGCTATTATCGGGGTGGCGGCTTTGGCGGCCAATTCCGGCAAAACCCATTTATTATTAAGATTGGTGGCTTATTTTAATAAGCAGCAAATTAAGGTGGCTGTTTTAAAGCATGGCCAGCATATTAGCTTAGCCAAAGGCAAGGATAGCAGCCTTTTTGGCGATTTGGATATTCCATCTTTAATTGTTAGCCCCGAGGGCTATATTTTGCATGCCAAACCGCAGCCGGAATTGCCCTTTAAGCAGGCCTGCAAAATTTTAAACGATACTGCGGATATCGACCTATTATTGGTGGAAGGCTATAAAAGAGAACAGCATCCCAAATTGCTAATTGCAAAGCAAACCTTAACTAAGGATCAGTTGTTGGCAAATACGATTGCCATAATTTCCGACTATCCGCAAAATTTGGATTTGCCCTGCTTTAAGCCCGATGACACCGCCAAAATTGCCGATTTTATCAATCAATATATAGGTAAAAATTAAGGAGGATTTATGGATAACAGAATTGAGTTTTTAGCCGATCGTTTAGTTAATTATTCTTGCAAGGTGCAGCCTAAGCAAAGGGTACTGATTGCCGCCCAAGGGCATGAGGTTTTGCCCTTGGCCAAGCAGGTAATCCGCGAAGTTTATAAGGCCGGGGCCTATCCTTTTGTGGATATTATCGAAAGCCATGTAAACCGCGAAATTATGCTGGAATGCTCCGAGGAGCAATTAAAGGTAGCAGCCGAGCTGGAATTGCAAAAAATTAAGAGCATGGATGCCTATATTGGCATTAGGGGCACGGCCAATGCCTATGAGTTAGCCGATGTACCGCAAGAAAAGCTAAAGTTATACAATAAAATGATGACCGAATTTAGCAATTATCGGGTAGACCATACCAATTGGGTTGTTTTGCGCTATCCTAATCCGGCCATGGCGCAAATGGCCGGCATGAGCACCGAAGGTTTTAGCGATTTTTACTAT
Organism: uncultured Peptococcaceae bacterium; assembly: GCA_964368605.1. Classification (GTDB taxonomy): domain Bacteria; phylum Bacillota; class Dehalobacteriia; order UBA4068; family UBA4068; genus CAYJBP01. The sequence goes on from CAYJBP010000012.1 coordinate 27,683, forward strand.
AATGTTTGCAATTTAGATTATGGCAAAATGGCCAAAGCCATGGAAAACCTCAAGGCGTTGATGGAAAAAACCGATCGGGTGCATATAGTAGGGCCGGGCACCGATTTAAGCTTTTCGATTAAGGGCATGAATATTATCCCTTGTTCCGGCCAGCTAAATATTCCCGATGGCGAAATTTATACGGCCCCGATTATCGATTCGGCCAATGGCACACTTCGCTATAATATCTCTTCGCCGCATGAGGGCTTTATTTATGATAATATTTGCCTGGAGTTTAAAGATGGCAAAATTATTAATGCCACGGCCAATGATACTGAACGAATAAATAAGGTTTTTGATATAGATGAAGGCGCTCGCTTTATTGGCGAATTTGCGCTTGGCGTAAACCCCTATATTACCAAGCCGATGAATGATATTTTATTTGACGAAAAAATTGCCGGCAGTTTTCATTTTACCCCGGGCAAGGCTTATGATGATGCTTTTAATGGCAATAAGTCGGATTTGCACTGGGATTTGGTTTGCATACAAACCGAAGAATATGGTGGTGGACAAATCTATTTTGATGATGTACTAGTACGAAATAATGGGCTTTTTGTGCTAGATGAATTATTGGCGCTTAACCCCGATAATTTAAAGTAGCTTTTAACGTGTTAAAGATTATTAAAGCATTGCAATAAATAATTTTTATATATAAAGAGCAGCTATCCGCTATGGTTAGCTGCTTTTAACTTGTGTTCATCTTTACAAATTCGAATATGTGTAAGGAGTGGTAATATTGACAAATATCTAAGCATATGTTACAATGACAAAAAACAGCTAGCACTTATCAGACAATTTCTATAATTGCTTAGACCATGCATATTTAATAATTATTAAAGGAGTGGCCTATGACAGATACTGCAAGCAATAATCAAACCCCTTTACTGAATATCGAAAACTTATCGGTGCAATTTCATACTTTAGAGGGGGTACATAAGGCTGTGCGTGGGGTAAATATTCAGGTATATCCCGGCGAATCTTTAGGCATAGTTGGCGAAAGCGGTAGCGGTAAAAGCGTTACATCTTTGGCCATTATGGGCCTAATCCCCCATCCGCCCGGCAAAATTACTGAGGGCAAATTAATCTTTAATGATCAAGATTTGCTCACTTTTAATGATGAGCAGATGCGCCATGTGCGCGGCAATGAAATTGCCATGATTTTTCAAGAGCCGATGACATCACTAAACCCAATCCATACCTGCGGTAAGCAGATTATGGAATCTTTGCGTCTGCATAAGGGCATGGATAAAAAGGCCGCCGCAGCCAGGGCTTTAGAGCTTTTAACCATGGTGGGTATTCCCATTCCCGAGCAAAGGATGAATGAGTATCCGCATCAATTATCGGGCGGTATGCGCCAAAGGGTTATGATTGCCATTGCTTTGGCATGTCAACCTAAGCTATTAATTGCCGACGAACCCACAACAGCCCTGGATGTTACCATTCAAGCCCAAATTTTGGAATTGATGAAGAATTTAAAGCATAAAATTAATTCATCAATCATTATGATTACCCATGATTTAGGCGTTATCGCCGAAATGTGCGAACGGGTAGTAGTAATGTATGCCGGCCAAGTGGTAGAAGATTGCGCCATCGAAGAGCTATTCGAACATCCTTATCATCCTTATGCCGAGGGCTTATTGCTTTCTATCCCCACTATTGATGATAATAATCAGCGTTTGTACTCGATTAAAGGATCGGTGCCTAATCCTTTCGAGATGCCTAGCGGTTGCAGTTTTGAGCCTCGTTGCGAATATGCCACCGAGCAATGTAAAACCGAAGCACCCGAATTAACCGAGGTAGAGCCCAGGCGTTTTTGCCGCTGCTTTGAGTGGCAAAAGCTAAAGCATAAGCGTGATAATCAGTAATTTAAGGGGGGAAGATCATGACAGAGCAAGCCTTAGGTAGTAAATTAATACATAGCCATCCCGATGATAATGTTTTAATGCGGGTGGAAAATGTAAAAAAATATTTCCATTCCGATAGCAGCACCTTTACCCAAAAGCGCTATATTAAAGCCGTAGATGATATTAGCTTTGATATTATACGTGGCGAAACCCTAGGCCTGGTGGGCGAAAGCGGCTGCGGTAAAAGCACCTTAGGCCGTACCATCATATCTTTGCATCAGCCCACATCGGGCAAGGTTATTATGGATGGTCAGGATATTGCCGCTTTAAAACCTAAAGAGCTAAAAAGCTTTCGTCAAAAAATGCAATTTATTTTCCAAGATCCCAGTGCCTGCTTAAATCCGCGGATTAATGTTAAAAATATTTTGCTGGAGCCTTTTCGCATCCACAATGTTGGCACTCCTGAAGAACGCCTCCAGGAAATTAAATTTTTGATGGAAAAAGTAGGCTTATCGGAATATCATTTATCCCGCTATCCCCATGAAATGAGCGGTGGCCAAAAGCAAAGGGTGGGTGTGGCCAGGGCTTTAGCCCTAAGGCCGGAACTAATTGTTTGCGATGAAGCCGTATCGGCCTTGGATGTTTCTATTCAAGCGCAGGTATTAAACTTGCTGGAAGATTTGCAAAAAGAATTTGAATTAACCTATTTGTTCATCTCGCATAATTTAAGCGTTATCCATCATATCAGCAATCGGGTAGGGGTTATGTATTTGGGCAAAATGGTCGAATTGGGCAATCATGATGATATTTATGATCGCACCATGCATCCTTATTCCAAGGCTTTAATCTCGGCTATTCCGCATGCCGATTTGAAAAAAAGTGGCGAAAGAATTTTGCTGCAAGGGGATGTGCCCTCGCCGGCCAATCCGCCCAGCGGCTGCCGCTTCCATACTCGCTGCCCCAGTGTAATGCCTATTTGTAAAGAAAAAGAGCCTGTTTGGCAAAAAGTAAAAGAAGAGCACTACGTGGCTTGCCATTTATACGAGCAATCAAATGCCGATTAAATGCCAATTCACCAAAAATAAATGTGCTAAAAAACAACCTAAGAAGGGGGAAATTTAATGAAAAAGTCTTTATTGCTCTTAATGCTCGTGCTCTTAGTTAGTTTAACATTAGTTGCTTGTGGCGGCGGTGGTGAGGAAGCCCCGGCCGAAGATCCGGCAACTAGCGAAGATGGGGGCACCGAAACCCCGGCCGAAGCGACAGCAGAAGATAAGCATTTAATTATCGCTGTAGACCCCGATTATGAAAGTTTTGACCCTGCTTTAGCCTATGAAGTATATGCCCAGTTTATCTTACATGCCGTATACGACAATTTATTCGAATTCCGTGATAATCAAGAGAATTTAGAATTAGCCGCAGCCACCGAATACAATGTATCGGAAGATGGCACTATCTACACCTTTAATATGCGTGATGATATGGTATTTTCAAGCGGTAACCCGGTAACCTCTGCCGATTTAAAATGGAGCGTAGAGCGTGCCATTAACTTGCAAGGCAATGGCGCTTTCTTGGCCGATGGTATCACCGGCATCGAAACCCCGGATGATTATACTATTATCTTTAATCTATCCGCTCCCGATCCTTCCTTCCCCACCAAGTTATCTTATAATATCTTTAGCATCGTAGATAGCAAAGTAGCGATGGAAAATGGCGCAACCAATGCCGAAGATGCCGCCAGTGCTGATACCGCCAAAACTTGGTTCGACAATAACTCGGCAGGTTCCGGCCCCTATGTACTAGAAACTTATACCCCCAAAGTAGAAGTAGTTTTAACCCGTAATGATAATTACTGGGGCGAGCCTGCTTACTATGACAAGATTACCATCAGCACCATCCCCGATTCCAATACCCAGGTAATGACCTTGCAAGCAGGCGATATCGATATCGCTATCAATGTAGATCCCGAACAAGCCAAATTATTGGCCGAAGATCCCGAATTAACTATTATGGATGCTCAATCTTTAACCGTAAGCTTCTTGTTGATGAATCGTGATCCCGAAGTGGGCGGCCCTGTTGCCGATCCGATGGTGCAAAAAGCTATCCGTTTGGCCTTAGATTATGAAGGCATTCAGCTTTTAGCAGGCCCGGGCATGATTACCCCGCAAGCTCCGTTCCCGATTGGCTTATTCGGTTCTTTACCGGCCTTAGATGTAAGCGGTTATCGTAACTTAGACGAAGCCAAGCAATTATTGGCCGATGCCGGTTATCCCGATGGCTTTGATGCCGAATTATTTGTACCTACCACTATTGCCGCCGGTGTTGATTTAGCTATTATGGCTCAAAAAATCCAAGCCGACTTAGCAGAAGTAGGCATCAATGTAACCTTAGTACCCGAAGATATTACCGTATCTTTAGAAACATATCGTACCGGCCAACAGCAATTAGGCCTATGGTACTGGAACCCGGATTATCCGGATAATAATAGCCAATTGGCATTCTTGCCCGGCGACAAAGTTGGCCTAAGAGCAAACTGGACTGCCGACATGTATCCTGAATTGGCCGAATTAAATGCCCAAGCTGCAACCGAAAGTGATCCGGAAGCTCGTGCTGCCCTTTTAGCTCAAATTCAAGAGTTAATGGCCGAAGATACTGCCTTTGCTATGTTATTGCAACATACCAGCCAATATGCAGTTAAGAGCAATTTAACAGGTGTAGAGTATATCGACCGCTACAAATTAGACCTTAAGAATATTGCCCCTATGGAGTAAATATTACAAGTTAGGGGAGGGGTGTAAATCCCTCCCCTAGTTTTTAAAACGTAAAAGTTTTACTCAATTATTTTTAAAAAATTGTGGGGTTTTGGGGCAGCGCCCCAAGGTCTAAACATTGAAAAGAGGTAAAGCTTTATGGACATGTTACGTTATATAGGCCGCCGATTGGTATTCATCTTCTTTTTAATGATAGGCATATCGATGCTGGTATTTTGGATAGCAAACCAAGTACCCAGCGATCCGGTGGTTGCCAATTTAAGTCAAAGAAACTTAGATAATGAAGAGATGGTTGCGGCATTTAGAGAAAAGTGGGGCTTAGACCAGCCACTTTATCGTCAATACTTAACTTATGTAGGCAATTTATTACAAGGCGATATGGGTTTATCAATACGTACCCAAAGGCCGGTATTAGATGATTTGCGCCAGTATTTCCCGGCTACTATCGAGCTTGCGGTAACCGGTATTATTTTCGCCGTAATATTCGGCATGTTATTCGGAATTATTTCAGCTATTAAGCGCAATAAAATTATCGACCAGATTTTAAGAGGGGTAAGCGTATTTGGGGTAAGTGTACCGGCCTTTTGGCTGGCGCTGATAATGCTCTTTATCTTTTACCTTAATTTAGAAATTGCCCCGGGGCCGGGGCGTTTATCGCCCTATGCTACAGCGCCTACTACTGTAACAGGCTTTTATACCATCGATGCTTTATTGATGGGCGATTTTGCCCTCTTTATGGATGCCTTAAGCCATTTAATTTTACCTGGTATTTGTTTAGGCGTATTTACAATGGGTTTGATAACCAGAACTACCCGAGCCAGCCTACTGGAGGTGCTTTCTTCCGACTATATCCGTACCGCCAGAGCTAAAGGTTTAAGGGAAAGAGCGGTTATTGTAAAGCATGCTTTGGGCAATGCCTTAATCCCGGTTATTACGGTAATTGGGGTAGGTTTTGGTAATTTGCTTGGCGGCATGGTATTTGTCGAAACGGTATTTTCTTGGCCGGGCATTGGTCAGTATGCCTATATGTCGGCCACCAATTTGGATTTTCCCTCGATTGTGGGCGTATCCTTATTAATCGCCCTCAATTATGTGATTATTAACTTGATTGTAGACGTATTATACGGGGTACTTGATCCCAGAGTGAGGTATAAATAATGATATTAAGACTGATGAGAAACAATCGCTTGTTTGCCATCGGGGTAGTTATTTGCCTATTTTGGGTATTGATTGCCTTGATTGCACCGCTTATCGCCCCGATGGACCCTAATGCGCAGGATATGGCCATGCGCTTTCAGCCACCCAGCAGCGATCATTTATTTGGCACCGACATCTTAGGCCGTGATATTTTAAGCCGGGTGATGATGGGTAGTAGAATTTCGATTGGTGCAGGTTTATTAACCGTAGTTTTTGCCTCGGTAGTAGGCATGATTTACGGCGGTGTAGCCGGTTATGCCGGCGGCCTGGTTGACGAGATTATGATGCGCTGTAGCGAGCTGGTACAGGCTTTTCCCACAATTATTTTGGCAATGGTTATTTCGGCGGCATTAGGGCCCAGTTTGGGCAACTGTTTGCTGGCGATGGTAATTGTTTGGTGGCCAAATTATGCCAGGGTAATGCGCAGCGTGGTAATTCAGATTAAATCGAATGAGTATATCGAAGCATCGCGTTCTTTGGGCGCATCTAATTTAAGGATATTTTTTAAAGAGATTTTGCCTAATAGCGTGGGCTCGGTAATTGTTTTAGCCACAGTAGACTTTGGTAATGCCATTTTATTATTCGCAGGGATGAGTTATTTGGGCTTAGGTTCGCCGCCACCTACTCCGGAATGGGGTGCTATGGTGCGTGATGGTGCTCAAAACTTCTCGTACTGGTGGATTGCTACTTTTCCCGGTTTGGGTATTTTAACAATGTCGATGGGGGCTAACTTTATCGGCGACGGCGTAAGGGATTTCTTAGATCCGAAATTACGGAAAGAAACCGGCGCTTAAAATTAAATAAGTGGAGGAGGCTGTCGCAAGTGCGACAGCCTCTAAAGTTTTACTCAATTTTTTGCAAAAAATTGCGGGGTTTGG
>CAYJBP010000013.1:0-25565 GCA_964368605.1 uncultured Peptococcaceae bacterium
CTAAATTTGGGCATCATTTACCTGCATAATTGCCTGCCAAACGGCATCACTGGGCATACCCATCCGCCATAGGCCAATGCCGCCTAAATCATATTGCTTGGCTAAAGCGGCTTTAGCGGCCAGGCTAATTTCGTCCTCAAACCAAATTTCTACATTTTGGCCATTGGCCGTATATTTGATATAGGGCACTAAACTTTCGCTATCCCTTTGCACGGCTACCCCGTTTTGGGCGGCCAAATCTAGGGCTTCTTGATTGCGTATCGATTGGCCGGCACTACCAAGCCCCCAAGAGCGACCATAAGCGCCCAACATTAAATGCAGCTTGCTCGGCTCGATTTGGGTTGTTAAATATTTAAGGCCATCTTCAATCCATTTAGGCTCGGCCACTGCTCCCGGCTCGCTGCCGCCATAATGCTGATCATAAAACATTATATGCACCCGATCGGCCGCTATACCCAAGGCCTGATAATCAAAGGCCTGCTGCCAGGTATCTTGCTCCCTTTTGGGTGGCAAGGATATGGTAATTAATTTATCCGGAAGAGCAGCCTTTAATTCTTGGATAAAGGCCGTTAGGCTATCTTTGGTGGCAGCCGGCATCAATTCAAAATCGATATCTACCCCGGCTGCATTTTCGGCTTTAACTAAGGCGGCAATATTAGCCACCGCTTGAGCACGATTAGTAGGATTATTAAGCAAGGCAATGGTATCGGTATCTTTGCCGGTATTAACAGGGTCGCCAAAATTGGTAATTAGCAGAATTTGCTCAATACCCTGCTGGGCGGCAAAGGCCTTGGCCTGGTCATAGGCGGCATTATAATTTTTAGCGGCTACGCTACCATCGGTAAAAACACGATAGGCAAAATGGATAATCGTATCAAAATCGGCGCTATAATCTTGCAGCATTTGCCAGGAGGCTGTATCAAAATAGTAGCCGCTAATATGCAAATCATTGGCGATTAAATCCTCTTGATTAATAACCGGCAAACTGCCTTTAAAGCCATTGGGGCTAAGCACCTCTACCCGGCGCAGCTCGGCCTGCCAGCTAATTTGCGCCCCTAAATGTTCGCTTAAAAAGCGTAGCGGTATCATGCTGCTATCTTGATAAATGGTGGCTGCTACATCCAAAGGGTAAGCAATATCATCGATAAAGGCAGTATTGCTATCGATAATAAAGTCCATTGTTTTGCTGCCATCGCTGATGGTAGCTTGCCTTAAAGCGGCATCCCAATTAACCGTAAAGCCCAAATACTCGCTGATTAGGCGCAAGGGCAGCATGGTGCGGCCGCTTGCGGCATCGATATAAGGAGCAGGGTCGGCCATGATAATTTGACCATCGATAACCAGCTCTAAGGGGGCTTTGTCCTCGTTGGCCATAGCAATTTGGCTGCTAAATAATAGCAGCCAAATTAGGATAAGCATTGTTGTTAATTTTTTCATAGGATACCTATTTTACCACGATATTAATCAAGCGGCCGGGAATGATAATCATTTTAACCACTTGCTTAGCGCCCAGCCAATTGGCATAATCGCTATGATTGGCCACAATTTCTTTTAAAGCGGCCTCGTCGGCATCGGCAGCCACTGTTAGGCGTGCCCTAATTTTGCCATTAATTTGCACGGCAATTTCGATATTATCTTGATGCAAGGCGGCCTCGTCATATTTAGGCCAAGGCTGCAAGTGAATGCTTTGCTGATGGCCAAAATCTTGCCATAATTCTTCGGTAATATGAGGGGCAAAGGGGCAAAGCAGCATCATTAAGGCCTCGGCAGCCTCTTTTAATAGGCCGCCTTGGGCTTTAGGATTATTCTGATAGCTTTGCATGGCATTGGTCATTTCCATAATTGCCGAAATGGCGGTATTGAAATTGAAACGGCCGCCAATATCATCACCCACTTTTTTGATGGTATGATGAACAATACGCTTTAAATCGGTATCTTCGCTGCTAAACTCCGTTAGCGGCTGATTTAAATCTTGCCTAATTTCGATTTGTTTTACCAAGCGCCAAATGCGGTTTAAGAAGCGATAGCAGCCTTCTACTGCTGTATCATTCCATTCTAAATCACGTTCGGGCGGAGCGGCAAAAAGGATGAATAAACGAGCGGTATCGGCACCATAAGCTCCGATGATTTTTTCGGGGCTAACGGTATTGCCTAAGCTTTTGCTCATTTTAGCGCCATCTTTAAGCACCATGCCTTGGGTTAATAAATTGGCAAAAGGTTCTTCAACACCAACTAAGCCGGCATCATAAAGGGCTTTGGTAAAGAAACGGGCATACATTAAATGTAAAATAGCATGCTCTACGCCGCCAATATATTGGTCTACATTCATCCAATAATCAAGCTTGGCACGATCGAAGGGCAATTCATCATTATTGGCATCGCAATAACGCAAATAATACCAGCTAGAGCACATAAAGGTATCCATGGTATCCATTTCGCGCTTGGCTTTGCCGCCGCAAACAGGGCAAGTAGCCTCGGCAAAGCTGGGGCTGGTTTTTAAGGGGCTTTCGCCATGGGGCTTAAATTCTACATCGGTAGGCAAAAGCACAGGTAAATCGGCTACGGGTACGGCTTGCTCGCCGCATTTATCGCAATAAACAATCGGAATAGGCGAACCCCAATAACGCTGACGCGAAATTAGCCAATCCCGCAAACGATAATTGATAACCCTTTTGCCAAAGCCTTTTTCTTCCATATAATCGGCCATTTTTTCCTTGGCTTCGGGGGTAGTTAGGCCATCAAATTCACCGGAATTGATGGCCACGCCATCATAGCTTTCGTAGGCTTCGGTAAATTCTTCGCCTTGCCAATCGGGGGCGGCTACTACCGGCTGGATTTTATGATTATACTTTTTGGCAAAATCAAAGTCGCGTTGATCATGGGCAGGAACGCCCATTACCGCACCTGTACCATATTCATAAAGCACATAATTGGTAATCCAAATCGGGATTTTATTGCCATTCATCGGATTGATGGCATAAGCGCCGATAAACATGCCTTCTTTTTCTAAATCATTGGCAGTACGTTCGATTTGGCTCATCTTGCGCACTTTATGGACAAAAGCACGCACATCCTCGGCCAAGGGGCTATCGGCAATTAACTTTTCTACCAGGGGATGCTCCGGCGCTAAAACCATATAGGTTACGCCGCAAACCGTATCTTGACGGGTAGTAAATACCGGCAATGGATCGCCATCTTCGGTATTAAAGGTAATTTCCACGCCTTGGCTTTTGCCAATCCAGTTTTCCTGCATGGTTTTTACTTTATCCGGCCAACCCGGCAATTTATCTAAATCGGTTAATAGGCGTTCGGCATAATCGGTAATTTTAAAGAACCATTGCTCTAAGTCTTTTTTGATAACAATGCTTTTGCAGCGCTCGCAATTGCCGTCTACCACCTGCTCATTGGCTAAAACCGTATTGCAAGAAGTACACCAATTTACGGCTGCTTTCTTTTTATAGGCTAAGCCCATTTTATATAATTGCAAAAACATCCATTGGGTCCACTTATAATAATCGGGCAGGCAAGTACCAAGCTCTCTGCGCCAATCATAGCTAATACCCATTGTTTTAAGCTGTTCACGCATTACATCGATATTTTGCCTTGTCCAAGGATCGGGATGAACATTATTATTGATGGCCGCATTCTCAGCCGGCAGGCCAAAGGCGTCCCAACCCATCGGATGCAGCACATTATAACCCTTCATCGTATGATAACGGGCGATAACATCACCGATTGAATAATTACGCACATGCCCCATATGCAATTTGCCCGACGGATAGGGGAACATCTCCAAAACATAGTATTTGGGCTTGGAAGCATCTTCCTCTACCTGGTAAATACCGCTTTGATCCCAGGCCTGTTGCCATTTTTTTTCGATTGATAAAAAATCATATCTATCTGCTTGTTCCATAATAACCTCCCGATTTTTGTTCTAATTATGCTAATGGATTTTTGATTTGCTTAACTCTTTGTAAAATATCTATCCCTTGTTGATACAGCCAATAAGGGATATCAAAATAACACCAGTTTTCCGAGATTTTGCCGTCTTTGCAATAATAAACATCTAAGTCGGCTCTTAAAATAATATCTTTAGCGCCGCCTGCCATGCCCAGCCAGCCGCCATCACTATCTAATTTTAGGTCGGCATAAAAGCAAACAAAATCGCCTTCGGCAAAATAGGCTTGCCTTCTTATGCGGCTGCGATTGCTTAAATTATCCCGAAACGGCTTTTGATGCTGCAATTGATAACGGGGAATTGTATAGCTAGCCCCCACGCCGCAAGGGCCATACCAAATCATATCATCGGCCCAATGTTCCTGCATGGCCTTAGGATCGGTGGCTTTAGCGCCATAAAGGGCAGTTAGCATATTATTAACAATAGCCAAAGATTGCTCGCCCTGCTTAGGATCGCTATCATTAAAGAGCAGGCCATTATGATCCCTAGGGCCGGTATAGCGGAAGAAATGGCCGGTTTCGTCCAAAAGCGGATGCAGGCCTGCTTCTTGCATAAAGGCAATTAAATCGACAAAAAGGCCACTATGGCTAATTTTGCCATCTTCGATGCAGGCAAATTCGGTATAGGGCAAATGTTGCATTTTGTAGGTAGGGTCCAAGCCTAAAAAGCTTTCGTCAAAAAGCCCCATAAATTGCCCCATGCTCATTACCCAGGTTTTATCATCTTCGGCTATGCCTGCCATAAAAACATCTTGACGCCTTTGCATATGCTTTAATGATGTTTTTAGCGGCTGCCAAAATTTTTGGCAAACAGCCTCTGCACCATCAATATCCATAAAAGGATAAGAGCCTTCAAAGCTATAATCGGCACTTGTAAATTGGCTTAAAATGGCAGATGCCTGCTCGGGTTGGCATTTTTCCATTTGTTCCATATAAGAGCGCATCAATGTTTTTTCGTTTGCAAATTTATCCATAATAGCCCCCTTTAAAAAGCTTAATTACTTATTCGCTTTTAAATTCCTGCAAGCGATGCTCAGCATTTAAGATGGCCGCCTCTACCGCTTGCGGCGCCGGGCCGCCTTGGCTTTGACGAATGCTTACACATTCTTGCAAATCGATGGCGGCAAAAATATCTTCTTCAAAAGTTGCGCTAAAATTCTTTAGCTCGTTTAGGCTAAATTCGGCCAAGGCTTTGCTTTCTTTTTCGGCGGCCAAAACCACTTTGCCTACTACCTCATGGGCATCCCTAAAGGCCAGGCCTTTTTTAACCAAATAATCGGCCATATCGGTGGCATTAATAAAGCCGCCGGCTGCCCCTTTAAGCATATTTTCTTTATTAACTTGCATGGTGGCCAGCATAGGTGTCATCACCATTAGGCATTTATGAACGGTATCTAAGCTATCAAAAATAGCTTCTTTATCCTCCTGCATATCCTTATTATAGGCTAAGGGCAGGCCTTTCATTACGGTAAGCAGGGTAATTAAATCGCCATAAACACGGCCGGTTTTGCCACGAATTAATTCGGCCATATCGGGGTTTTTCTTTTGCGGCATAATCGAAGAGCCGGTGCTATAAGCATCATCTAAGCGGATAAAAGAAAATTCATGGCTGCTCCATAAAATAATCTCCTCGCAAAGGCGTGAAAGATGCATCATAATTATCGAGGCATAGGCCAGGTATTCTAAGGCAAAATCGCGATCGGCCACACCGTCTAGGCTATTTTCGCAGATGCCGTCAAAGCCTAAGGCATAGGCGGTATCCTCGCGATCGATAGCATAGGTAACACCTGCTAAAGCACCGCAGCCTAAGGGGCTGTAATTAAGACGTTTTAGATTATCGTCCAGGCGCTCATAATCACGGCTAAACATTTGCACATAGGCCAATAAATGATGCGCCAAAGTAATTGGCTGCGCCTTTTGCAAATGGGTATAGCCGGGCATAATCGTATTGATATGCTGTTTGCTTAAATTAAGCAAGGTTTCGATAAGTTTAATAATTTGCTCTTGAATAAGGGCAATTTCGCGGCGCATAAACATTCTTAAATCAAGGGCTACCTGGTCATTACGGCTGCGTGCTGTATGCAGTTTTTTGGCCAAAGTGCCTAATTTGGCGGTTAATAAGGCCTCCACATTCATGTGGATATCCTCGGCTGCCACATCAAAAACAACTTCGCCCAATTCAATTTCTTGCAATAGTTCTTTAAGACCCTTAACCATACTGCCGGCCTCGGCTTCGGTAATTATGCCCACTCGCCCCAACATTTGGGCATGGGCAATCGATCCTAAAATATCATCCCGATACAGCCTTTGATCAAAGCTAATCGAAGAATGAAAATCCTCGGCTAATTTATCTGTAGTTTTGGCAAAACGTCCGCCCCATAATTTCATAGTTAACCCTCCTTGTGCTGATTTAGCGCAAAAGCACTTAAAGCCTATGCCAGTCTTTTTACGCTACCCTAAAAGCTCAAATAATAATTGCGAATACTGTGCCGGATCTTTAATACTAAGGCCGGCCATTAAGCGTGCCTGCTGATAAAGAATTTGGGCATAATCTTTGGCTTTTTCGGGCTGATTTTTTTGCAAATCGGCCATTTTGGCAAATAGCTGATGCTCGGCATTTAGTTCTAAAATTTGCTCGGCCTTAACCTTGGCATCGGGCTGTACGGTATTCATATACTTTTCCATCTCGAAGGATAGGCCGCCGGCTGCGGTAAGGCAAACAGGCTGCTTTACCAGCTTAGAGGATATCACAACCTCCTTAACTTGCTCGCCTAAGGCTTCTTTGATAAAGCTTAGCAAATCTTTATTATCATCTTGTTTTTTGGCAATTTCGTCTTTTTGGGCTTGATCGGCTAAATCCAGCTCATCCCGATTTACCGATTTAAAGGGTTTATCGCTGTATTGGCGCATAATTTGGGCGGCAAATTCATCCACTTCTTCGGTAAAATAGAGTATTTCATAGCCTTTGGCCCTTAATTGCTCGGCTTGAGGCAAGGCTTCGATAATGGCCATATTAGCGCCGGTGGCATAATAAATGGCGGTTTGCTCTTCGTCCATGCGCTCTACATATTCTTGCAAGGTAGTAAGTTTTTGGCCTTCGGAGCTGCTAAACAGCAATAAATCACGCAAGGCTTCTTGGTTGCGGCCATAATCGGCCACCACGCCATATTTTAATTGCAGGCCAAATTGCTGATAAAACTCTTCGTATTTATCACGGTCTTTAGCCAGCATTTTTTGCAATTCTTTGCGAATACTTTTATCGATATGCTCGGCAATAATTTTTAATTGACGATCATGCTGCAACATCTCGCGCGAGATATTTAAAGATAAATCCGGCGAATCGACCACACCATGGATAAAGCGAAAATGCTCGGGGATTAAATCGGCGCATTTATCCATAATCAAAACGCCGCTGGAATAAAGCTGCAAGCCTTTTTGATATTCTTTGCTATAAAAATCATAAGCTACTTTAGCAGGCACAAAAAGCAAAGCTTTATAGCTGATATGGCCTTCGGCATCTACATTAATAATTTTGGCCGGGTCTAAAAAATCATAAAACTTTTCTTTATAAAAGGCATTATATTCTTCGGTTGTAACCTCGGATTTATTGCGCTGCCAAATCGGCACCATGCTATTTAAAGTTTCTTGATTGGTGATGGTTTCCATCTGGCCATCCTCGCCGCCTTCTACCGGGCGACTGGTGGTGATATCCATGCAAATAGGATAGCGAATATAATCGGAATATTTTTTGATTAAAGAGCTAATTGTATATTGCTCGAGGAAATGGCTATAATTTTCGTCCTCGCTATCTTCTTTAAGGTACATAATAATTTCGGTACCTACGCTATTTTTACTGGAAGTAGTGATGGTATAGCCATCGGTGCCGCTAGAAGTCCAGCAAAAGGCTTCGCTTTGGCCATAGGCTAGGCTATGCACTTCTACCTTGGCGCTAACCATAAAGGCCGAATAAAAGCCCACGCCAAATTGGCCGATAATATCGATATTTTGTTCTGGATCTAAGCCTTCTTGCTCGGGCATATTCTTCTTAAAATCCAAAGAGCCGCTTTTGGCGATGGTACCTAAATTGGCTTCCATTTCGGCCGAAGTCATGCCGATACCATTATCGCAAATGGTTAGGGTACGATTTTCCGAATCGGGTTTAATTTCGATAAAAAAGTCGCTACGGCTTAGGCCTACGCTGCTATCGGTAAGTGCTTTAAGCATCAATTTATCCAAGGCATCCGAGGCATTGGATATAATTTCTCTTAAAAAGATTTCCTTATGAGTATAGATAGAATTAATCATCAAATCGAGCAAACGCTGCGATTCGGCTTTAAATTTTTTCTTAGCCATGTTAACCTCCACAATATTAGATATGCCAATACGGACAGAGCCGTTAGCAGGCAAAATAGCCACCAAAAACGTCTATTTTAAGACGGGCGGCCGGCATTTTAATATTTTTAATGCCAATATTACTATTTTACCTGTTTAAGTGGCTTTTGTCAATACTTATTGCAGGGAGTAAAAGTTTTTTGCTCTCCCTTAAGCCAAAAAAGAGTGCTATCGCCAAGAATAGGCTATAGCACTCTTTTTTATATTAGCATAATCATTATGGCTGTTTTGGCTGCGCCAAAAGCCGCCGGTTTTAAGACCTTGGGGGGCCTGCCCCCAATCCCCCGCATTTTTTTGAAAAAAATTGACCAAAACTTTTAACTACTACTGACGATAAAACTCAAAATACTCTGCTTCTTCTTTATTTTCCGACCAATCAATTACCTCAGTCATATACATAATCGAACCATCTTCGCTAAAATAAGCTGCATAAATGCCGGTCGTCGGAAAAGATACTATTACTGCATTGCGCAGCTCTACGCCCTGGCTTACATCATAAGCAAAGCTGCCTGTTTCTAAAATATTATAATCCGTATCCATATAACTAATATTATCTTCATTAGTAGGATCTTCAGAATTTACCTCTACCACAGTAAACGGAAACTCAATACCATCATCAGCCTGATAAAGCCCAATCGGTGAATAAGATAATTCCTGATTGCCAACAAATTCACCACTTAGCAAATACTCCCAAACAATACCATCACTGGTTTCAATTAACTCAAAATAAGCCATGCCATCTTCATAACTGCCAAAAGATACCGCATAATCACCATACCACATTTCATAACCGGTATAAAGCCCCCGATCCTCATTATGAACTAATATGCCTTCGTCAATCAATACTCCGTCAATATCATAAGTTAATACATATTCGCCAGTAACCTCGATAAAAGCATAAGGAGCAACATAACCTTCGTCAATGCTACCATCTACAGGAGCCTCCCATAAACCTTCCGAACCGGCAAAGGGATCTTCATAAACAGGCTCGCTCTCCGGGAAAGCAGGCTTTTCGCTGCCTAAAGTATAATGCTCTGCCGAATTAATAACTATATAATCTTCGCCATGCATATTATGAATGCCTACATTATGCTCTGCACCATTTACTGTTAATAAGTAGCTACCATCTTCTTGATCTGCAAAATTACCACTGCCTATTCCCTCGCCATATTCGCCATAAAAATCGGCATTGCCATCGGCTTTAATCTCGGCATAAAAGAAGGGGGGTGTGGGGTTTACGCCGGTTTCCAGCCAAGCATAAGACCACCAACCAATAAATTCTTCGATATTCAAATCGCCAGTTACCGGCTTATCAGTTACCGGCTCATCCACATCAGAAGCAGGAGCAGGGGCTGCTACTTCTTCCTGGCCGCAGGCCGCCGCCAAGAAGCAAAGCATAGCAATAATCGCAATTAACATAAATATCTTCTTTTTCATTATTATCACCTCTATAATTATTTTTTAATTCTAAAGCCTGCTAAGGTAGCAGACAATAAAGCGCATCATAAACGGCGGTATGGGCCGCAACATCATCTATGGTTAAACCAATTGTGGCCTCGGCCATTTGGGCGGTGCTGTTTAAATATTCATCATAGCTAGCATGGCGCGGCATGGCTGCAAAAACCAAATTATGATAATTATCCGGCATGATTATCGAAAATTTAAAGGAGCTAACCAAATAATCATCACCAACATGAAAGTTGTCTTCACGGCTATAAGTAATGCTAATCGGCTCAATATCGCCCTGATGCGGTATCGAATATTCATAAGTTAGCCAGCCGGATTCTTCGGTGGTAATATAGCTATCTTCGGTTGGTAATAAATAGCCGGTTTGATAATCATAAAAGTCCCAGCGCCAATTATAATGATAGGGGCTGCTTGTAACCGGGATATCCTCAGCCGCAAAATACACATTAACCTCGAAGTTTAATTCGCGAGTATTATAAACTATTTGGTCGGATAAAATATTTAGCGAATAATCTACCGGCAAGCGAGCATAAGTAGCACCGGAACTATCATCGGCAGCAATATGATAACCACCCGTTGGCAAATAATGCCGCTCGCCATTAGCCACTAAACTGCTGCCAATAGCATTATCGATAAAAAAGCTAGAGCCGCCGATATCGGCATTTTGATTATTATCCTGATTGGCATTTAAATAATCGGCTTCGGCAAAGGGGCTATTATCATCTATGATATCATCATCGGTGATAATATCTTCTGCTTTGATAAAAGTATAGCTGATACCATCGGCATCAAGCATATCAACCGTTTCGTTTTCGGTTATCAGCGTAAAAACAAGATAAGCATAATTATAAATATTCTGCTCGCCCGGAGCATGAAGGACAACTTTGTCATCATCCACAGTATAGCTGCCCTGATCGGGTATATCAAAGAAGGATAATGCCCCTTGAGGTACAAATTGATAGCTACTATCGGCATTTAAGCTAAGAATAATGTCATGATAGGCGTCTTCCCATTGCCCAACAATATGCGACGGCGGGGCTTGCATTTGGCCTTGATTGGGGCTTGTTTCCTGCTCGGCAAGCTGGTTTGCTTGATTGCCATTGCGGCTATAGGTGCTGCCGCTTAAAGTAATGGTAAAGCTATCATCATCATTAATTGCAATAGGATCGCTGCTTTGTTCACCACTAAGCTGATAAGTATCACCAATATAATCAATTGTTTTTGTGCTTAGCAATTCGCCGGCGGCATTATAGTAAAAGGCATTGCCGTACTCGTCGATTTGATAATAATTGCCTTCTTGATCATACCAATTACCTACCATGGCGGCGATTTGGCCGGAATCGGTTTGATTGATGCCGGTATTTGCTGCTGATGCAGACTGCCGATAAATATGGCTGCCCAGATAAGGCTGATTAGGCACAAAGCTGGTAAGCGGATAAAGGCCGGCATCGAAAGGCAGGCCGCCATTCATCGTAAAGCTAATTTGGCTTTGATTTAGGTTTTTGCTTACGCTTAGCCAAAGGCTGTCGAGCATAAACCAGCGAATATCATTAGGCGAGTCCAGCATAAATTCGTCCTTAGGTTGATCGGCAGATAAGTCGGTAAATATTGACGAATCCATGGCCCAGTCAACGGTAAATATTTCGCTACCGGCCAGGCTTTTGGCATTAAAGTTATAGCCGGTTAAATCGCTAAGGCCTTTAGCTAAAACTTCTACCGTTAAATCGCCTTCATAGCTTAGCGGATATTCATTGATGATAGCGCCATTGCCATCGGCATCGCCGGCATTAAGCACCGCATAAAGGGTGGTAGTTTGGCTGGCACTGCCGCAGGCTGCTAAAATTATAAGTAAACTTAAAGTTAAAATTATGCATAATTGCTTTTTCATTTTAAGGCCTCCTCTATTATCAAGATTAATTGTTTATCGGCTTTTTCCTTCTTTTTAGCCAATATATTTTACTCAAGCTAAAGATTAAATAGCATTAATTTACCTATACTTTTTATTACAATAAAGCTGCTTAATGCCTTAACTGTTTTTAGTTTACCATAGGCATTAAGCCTTTAGGGCGATTGTTACAAAATTGTGACCGAAAATTTTTAAATTAATTGGCTAAAAGGCTAATTATTGCCAAAGGCCTAAGATTATAGTATACTTTTATTATCTTCGATTAATTAGGGAGGGCGCTATTTATGACAAAGGCAGCCAGAATTTTGCTGGTAGAAGACGAAACCGATATTCTCGAGGCTAATTCCTTCTATTTAGAGGCCTTGGGCTATCAGGTTTATAGTGCTATTAACCTGGAGGAAGCCCGCAAACTGATGTGGGAGTATCCGCCGGATTTGGCTTTACTTGATATTATGTTGCCCGATGGTTCGGGTTTAGATTTTGCCGATGAATTTAGGGCTTATAGTAAAGCGCCGATTATCTTTTTAACCTGTTTAGAGGATGATTTGGATGTATTAGCAGGCTTTGACAAGGGCGCTGCCGACTATGTAATCAAGCCTTATAATATGAAGATATTGGCGGCGCGCATAGCGGCGCAATTGCAAAAAAAGCAAGCAAATAGCAGGCAAATAGCCTTACCACCTTTATTTATCGAGCGCGATACCGGCAATATTACCTTAGATGGCCAATTAATTGTGCTTTCGCCCAAGGAATTGCAAATACTTTGCTATTTTGTGGATATGCAAGGCCAGGAGATTAGCCAGGCGCAATTATATGCGGCCATTTGGGGCAATAATGAGCCATCCAAAATGGGCAGCACCGTGCGCACTGCTGTTTCGCGGCTAAGGCAAAAGCTAAATTTAGATGCCAGCGATTATTTTGCCTTACAAACCACGGTAAATGGCGGCTATGTTTTTTTGCGCATCAAATACGCCGCCGCGGAAGGGGCAAACAATGAGCGCTAATAAATCCTTAAAGCAGCAGCTTAAACAGGTATTATTATGGCTGGCCATTATTCCGCTAATTTTATTTATAATTGTTGGTTCGCTGCTTATTAATGGGCTTATCCGCCAAAACCAGGCTAATAATACCACCCTTTTTAATAATTTGGCCGAGTTTACTTATTTTGGTTTTGCCCAATACGAGCAAGTTAGCCAGGAATTATTGCTTATTTTGGTAAGCCAAGCATTAGCCGATGGCCGCCTGGATAACCAAGCCGATTTAGATGCTGCCTTGCAGCAGGTGGCCTTGATTAGCGACAGTGTAGTATGGCTGGATACTTATATCTTTTTTGTTGTCCAAGATGGCCAAATTATGTTTAGCGATAGTGCCAGCAATATTAGTCCTGCCGATTTAAACGAGCAAATCGAGGCATTAATCCTGCCCGATATGGATAAATTATTTCTTTCTACTCCGGGGATAACCTCGCTGGAGGAGGCTTTTTTGTTTTATGAGGATATTGCTGTTTATGCTCAATCCGCCGATAGCGATCATTTTTTGCTTAATTGGGATACTTTAGATGATGGCTCCATTTTGGCTATTTTTACCACATCTACTATATCGCGAACCGCAATGGATACGATGGGCGATCTTATTGATGATCAACTGGCTCAAGCGCAGGCGAGCATCGACCGTATTTTGCTGCTGGGCATAATTGCCTTAGCAACTATACTACTTGCTTTGCTGGTGGCGATTATTTATTTTGCCAAAAGGCTAAGTATTAGTGTAAGCGAGCCGGTAAATCGTCGCGAGCAAGAGCAGCAAGATTTATTATTGCGCGCCGAGGAAGAAAAAATCATGCTCGAGCGTCTTAATGCAATGAAAACCGAGTTTTTGGCCAATGTATCGCATGAATTAAAAACGCCGCTTACCGTTATTTTAAGCCATATGCAGCTAAGTCAGCAATTATTAGAAGATGGCGGCAATATCGACAAATTGCATCATAGCATTAAGCTAATCAGCAGCGAAACCGAAAGGATGGCCTTAATGGTGGGGCAACTACTGGATATCGGGCGTATCGACGAGGGGCGAATGATTATGGATTTGCGTCCGCAATCGATAACTACGATTATCAGCACCACGATTGAAACTTATTATCCGGTATTTTCTAAAAATTATAATCAGCTTAAATTTACAATTGCCGATCATATGCCTTTGGTTAATTGCGATCGGGCCCGAGTTATTCAGGTATTGGTTAATTTAATCGGCAATGCTTCTAATCATACCAAGCGTGGTTTAATCGAGGTATCCGCAGCTGCTCAAGAAGGCTTTGTAGCAGTGGCGGTTAGGGATAATGGGGCAGGCATAGCCCCCGAAAAACTACCATTTATTTTCGATCGTTATCATACCGGCGCAGGCGACCCCAAAAGCGGCAAAGAGACAGGTAATGGCTTGGGTTTATTTATTATTCAGCATATAGTAGAGGCGCATGGCGGTACCATTACTGTGGAAAGCGAGCTGGGCAAGGGATCTTGCTTTATGTTTACCTTACCTGTTAGCAATGATTAAAGGACATAACTAACCACATTTAGTTTACTATTGACAGAAAACGGATTTAAATTGTATAATATAATAATGAATAAAATTACAAGGAGTATATCATGGTATCCTACACTTTAATTGATAAAGAATTAAAAAAGAATATCAGCCTAAATTGTATACCCTTTTGTATTGAGAAATCGATGCCCACGGAGGCCATCAAGGATAAGTTGCATATTCATGATTTTCATCAATTAAGCATTTGCACGGCAGGCACGGCTAAATTGGTAATCAATGAGCATGCCCACGAGATTAATCCCGGCAGTGTTTATGTAATTAGCAGCTATACGCCGCATTATCTTAAAGACCCCCAGGATTTAGAAACCACAAATATCCTTTTTTATCTGGACGATTTAATCCATGAAGCCGGCAGCCTTAAAGAACATAGGGGCTTTCAGTTATTATTTGTTTTGCAAACGGCATCGGCCTTTAATCATAAATCCAGCAATATTTTAAACCTGGATTATAAAGGGATGCTTTATGTAAATCATATATTAAAAATGCTACTAGATGAAGTTATTGATATTAAGCCCGGCAGCCAAAACTTGGTACAGGCCTATTTTATGATTTTAATCGTATTTTTTACGCGTCAGTACGAGGCCGATCATAAAATTAATAAAACCGGCGAACGTTTATTTAAAATAATATCTTATTTAGACGAAAATTATCAACAGCCAATTACCATAGCCGAATTGATAGAGCTTGCCGGCATTACCGAGCGCCAATTGCGCCATATTTTTAATGAGCAATATGCCTGCTCGCCTTTGCAATATATTACCACCTTACGGATGAAGCATGCCTGCTATTTGCTAAAGATGTCCGACCTAAACATATCGGAAATTGCCCAAAATGTAGGCTTTGATGATAGCAATTATTTTTCGCGCAAGTTTAAGCAAGAATTAGGAGTATCGCCTAAAAGTTATCGTCGCCAATGCAAGCATGGCCAATATGAATTTGAAGTAGATTAAACTATTTATCTAAAGGCCAGCTTAGCCGTACGCTTAGTCTGGCCTTTTTATGCAATTTACATATTTTTCAGTATATGCCCTTTCTTATACTGTATCCTTGCTTTGTAGCTGTTTATATGATAAAATAAAGTATATATATTATTAGTTTTGATATGGCTAACTTAGTCTGTTTATATATGATTTTAACAGCTTGAGCAGGCCTAGGCCATAATCTTGGCCATAGTTTTTTATATTTTAGTGTGGTTAGGGGGGATTATCTATATGGGCATCGATATAAATACTTTATTATATATAATTTCTATCATTGCTATGTTTATCTATCAATTTTCGGCTTTTTCCTATGCCTCAAGTTTATTGATAGGAGGCACAAAAAACAAATTGATATTTGCGGCCTTAGCGCTTGCCAATAGCTTAATTTTTGCTTTAACCCAGCATCTTGATTTGGCTTTGCATTTAACGATTATAGCCTTTTTAATTGCTTTTATAATCGAGTTTAAGCTTATCTCTAAAGCAGATTTTATCCAGGTATTTTGCGGCGCATCAATCTTTGTGCTGCATGTATCGGCCTTTTTAACCCCTCTTATTATAATCCTTTCCAATATTTATAAAATTGCGCCTGCCGATCTTGTGCTAGGCACCAATTATGATCATATTGCGGTAATTATTTTATGCGTTACTTTAACCTTTGCGCATGAGCTTGTTAAAAAATATATCGATAATACATCTATTCAAAGGGTAACTGTAAAAAGCAAGCATTCTGTTTTGCTTCTTGCTTCGATTGCACTTATAGTTATTTTGCAGATTACCCACGGTAAAACCATGATTGGCGACACTTTTTTTTCCGAGCAAATATTGCTTTCTGTAAGCATATCGCTGGCTTCTTTGCTAATTTTCTATTTATTCTTTTTGTATGCCATAAACCTAATCGATGCCAGCCTTTATAAAAGGTATTCTGATAAAGTTATCGGCGAGCAAAAAATAATATCCGAAAAGAAAGAAACTTTATTGACAAAAATCGAAAGGGATAATCTTACCGGCGTATTTAATCGGGGCTATGTAATGAATACACTCGAAAAAATGTGCAGTGAGGAAGAGAACTTTAATGGTTTTTCTCTTTTATTTGTCGATATTAATGCCTTAAAATACACTAATGATACCTATGGCCATAATGCCGGCGATAGATTAATTATAAAAATTACCCGCTCAATTTTAAATACGGTGCGGGAGCATGATATTGTTGCGCGTATAGGCGGCGATGAATTTTTAGTTGTGCTGGCCGAGCCTCAATCCGAAAGCTGCGAAGGCATTATTGAAAGAATCAATCAAAATATCGAGCGCGAAAACAAAACCGAAGAATTTTTAGTTTCGGCCTCTATTGGTTGGGTTTATGTAGACGAGCAAGTAAGCAAGCAAGGCATACGCTCTATTTTATCTATTGCAGACAAAAATATGCGAAAAAACAAGGAGGAATTTTACAAAAGAAGAGGAGGATCTGATCTATGACATTATCATTATCCATCCTATTTGTATTATCTTTTATCGCTTATCATTTTACTTTTTTCTCCTATTGTGCCTATATTTTTAATACAAATAGGTTTCCTAAAGTGGCAGGAATTGTCTGCGGTGCAATCAATCTTTCTTCTTGGATTCTTTATATCTATTTTTTACCGATTAAATTCGAACCGCTTTCGATATTTTTAAGTATTATTATCTTAATATTAGAAACAAAAATAGTCTTTAAAGCCAATTTAATTCAAATGCTCTTTATTGCGGTAACTTTTACTATTAATTTATTTGCCAAACGAATAGCCGTTTTGGCTATTACAGCCATCTATTTTGATGGCATAATAACAGAGGTAATGAGCGATATTAGAATTAGCCTGATAGTTTCTATTTTGTGTTTTATGGCTTCGGTTTCCACAATCCAACTTGCCCGAAAGTCCATACCCCGCAACTCGCTCGACACCATTCTTTCGGATAATAAAAACCTGGCCTTTTTAACAACGGCATATTTTATCTTATTTGCAACATTATTTGTATTTTTACTTAATATTGGCCTTGAAGAAAGCCCTTCTTTCTTAAGTTTTTATGTAATCTTGGGCCTTATAACAATAAGCGCCTTTGCAGTATTTATTATATTTGCCTATAACCTGGCCGAGCTTAGGATTCAAACCGAAACCTATAAAAGGTTAAGCCAAAAAAATACAGAAGACTTAGAAAAACTTAAAGATTTAGAGCAAGTAGCAATTAAGGATACCCTTACTTATCTGTATACAAGGGATTATGCAGATCAATTAGTAAAAACCATGATTGAACAAAATCAGCATTTCTTTGTAGCCTTTGTTGATATCGACGGCCTTAAAACCGTAAATGATGATTATGGCCATGAAGAGGGCGATTTTTATATTAAAACCGTGGCCGAAATTTTACAGGATTACTTTAAAGAAGATTCCGTTTGCCGATACGGTGGCGACGAAATGGTTATCATTGGCCTATGCCAAGCCGAAGACGAAAGAACCAAAAAGCTTATTCAAAGCTATAAGGCTGTTACCGGTATTCCCAAAATGTATAGCAAGCCTTATATAACCTCGATAAGCTATGGCATGGCCGTTAAGCATCCCAATGAAGCAATAGAGGCCACCGAGCTAATTGCCATTGCCGATGCCCGTATGTACGAATTAAAACAAAGCAATCGTAAGCATCGCAAGGTTGTTTCGGTATAGTTCAAGCCCTTCTTTTTTTGAAAAAAAGCATAAAAAAATTCTAAGGGGCTGTCGCTTGTTATAGCGACAGCCCCTTGTT
Organism: uncultured Peptococcaceae bacterium; assembly: GCA_964368605.1. Lineage (GTDB taxonomy): Bacteria > Bacillota > Dehalobacteriia > UBA4068 > UBA4068 > CAYJBP01. The sequence continues at coordinate 18,070 of CAYJBP010000013.1, forward strand.
TTTATTTAAATAATTTGTTCTATTAACCCTAGGCTATAAGACATCTTTTTAGCAGCAGTAAAGCTAAATTCAACATGGTCTTCTTGATTGGCTTTAGTGGCAATATTATCGGCACTAACCTGCCCCGCCCAAGTGCGGATATCGGCCAATATTTGTTCGGCTTTATCCGGATTATTACTAATTGCCAAAATATCCAAGCCCATTTCCGCAAGGAGAATATTCATTAAATCCATCACATAGCCAACCTGGGTATTACTGCAATTACAACCCATAATGGCTTCATAATTATCATTTTCTGTTGCAAATAATAAAGGATTATCGCAGGAAATATTATTCTCCTTATTGATAATGCTATCGGCAAAATCAATTATCGATTGATAGGCCGCCTTTTTATCTTTAATTAAGGCGCTATCGCCTAAATTTAAAGCGCTATATTGCTCGTAAATATCGGCAAATTTTATCATGTTTAATACGGCAATGGCCTGGGTAACGCTAGAGCCATTCATTTGCGCCAATACCTCTTTGCACTCCATATCAAAAGTAGGGCTTAGGCCGGCCTTGGCTAAAGCCTCGCGGGCAGGCATAACCTGGCCTTGATAAATAGCTCCGGCATCGGGAAGCCCTGCCACAGTCATTATGCACTGCGACATCGGGGCTAAATCGCTAAGGCCGGTAGAGCCTTCGCTATGAATTGTTGGCGCAATATGGGCATTAAATACGCCCAAAATTCGATCGATTAAGGCCGGACGAACCGCCGAATAAGCCCTGGCCAAAACATTGGCGCGCACCAAAAGCGCCAAGCGGGCAATATCGGCACTAAAATAGGGGCCAAAGCCGGCCGAGCTGGTATAAGGCAGGCTTTTATTCCATTCTACATGCATTTCTTTAGGCACAATAACATCCTTTAAATTGCCTAAGCCGGTATTGATGCCATAAACCGCCGGGGCATCCTTTTCCAGCCAACGCTCGATTTGATTGCGGCTTTTTTGGCAGCGCTCGCGTGCCTCGTCACTAAGCTTAACCTGAGCACTATCATCGGCCATTATAGCCTTTACCTGGTCTAACGTTAAGCTGTATCCGTCAATATAATATATAGTCATTTGCGCCTCCTATCTTAAATCGCTAACTTCTTCATTTACGGCAGCTAAAAGCTCCAGGCTATTGATTAATTGCTGACAAGCTATCATATCGGGTGCCATAAAGCGATTTTCTGTCATAAAAGTTACATGTTCGCGTACCTTTGCCCAGGCTTTGCCTGTGCCTTTGCCAAAATTAAAATCAGGCAATTTATTTTTGACAATATCCATACCCTGAGCAGACATTAGCACTTCGATGGCCAATACTTTGGCCGTAAAATCCAAAATTTTGATTAACTTAATTACCGCCTGATAAGCAGCCGGTTGATTGCTAATTTTTACCGCTGCATTAGGCAAGGCCAAAAGCTTTAATTCCGATAAAAGGGCAGCTTGATTAGATTGAGTTACCGGATAGCCATGATTAAGGCCGGCCGCTTGCGGTGCTAAATTAGGCGCTAGGCCATAAGAGGTGGCCGGGTCTAGCAATCTAAAGGTGCGTCTTTCGCTAATATTGGCTAAATCGGCAAAGCCTGTTGCAACAATATTAGCACTATATTCAACAATAAAATTATGAACGCTTAAATTGGCTTTTAAGGCAGTCATATTGGCCTTGGCCCAGCTTAGCATATCCCTAGATCCGCCATGGGTTTGGGCAGTAGCCCGCAAAGAAATTGCATCCTGTACCCGCGGTTTTTGATCATAGCCAAAGGCATAACGCCCTTCGTCGGTAGTCATTTGGCTGCCGTCAATAATTTGGCGTACATTATAGGCGCTATCAATTTGCCCCTGATAGGGTCTGGCCAAAGAATGGAGGCGATCGTCAAAAGCCCCCAATTCGCCACGAATGGCTTCTAAATTTAGAGCAACGGCAATATCGGCAATTTTTAAATATTGCTCGGCCAGGTAAAAGGCATAATCGGCCAAGCCATTAGCCACAATATTATGGCTTACTATAAAATCATAATCATCGGCTGTTAATTCTATTTGGCAAATATCGGCCAATTGGGCGGCAAATTGCTGATTAGCCTCGCTTTCCAATACTTGTTTAAAATCCAAATTAAAGCTTTTAAAATCGCTAAGCAAAGTAGCAGTGGCCTGCTTTAAGCCGGGATTGGGGCTTTGGGCATGCAGCAGGCTTACAATATGAAAAGCCGGGCAAAGATAATGAGAATTCATCGATAAATCTCCTCCTTAATATATTGCAAAATATCTATATTTACGTGCAATTAAAACCAAATAAACCTAGCCATAAAAACCCTACTTTTGCTGCAAAGCTAAATGCTCAATAATAATTTCCGGAGTGGCCGGAAAAGTGGTAATATTGGTATTTAAGGCATGATTGATAGCATTGATAATCGCAGGAGCAGGGGCAACAGCTGCAATTTCGCCTACGCTTTTAGCGCCATAGGGAGCAAGCGGCTCGGCCTCCTCGATGGTAATTATCTTTATTGGGGGCATTTCGCGCGCATTTAAAAGATGATACTTGGAAAAGTTCGTACTTTTGATATTGCCACTATTGCTATATTCGATTTGCTCACGCAAGGCCATGCCCAAGCTCATATGAGCACCGCCATGAATTTGCCCTTCTACCTGCACAGGATTAATTGATTGACCAACATCCTGTACTATCAAAATATCTTCTATCGCTACATGGCCAATATATTTATCCACCTTAACTTCGGCAAAAACCACCGCATTAGAGCTGGGATTACCCGGCGACTGAAAACGAGTATAATGCGATAGCATAGCCGAGCATTTACCCTCGTATTCGGCGGCAATTTGGCCATAGGTATAAATTTCTTTGCTACCTGCTGCCCAAATATTGCCGTTTTCGCAAATAATTTGATCCGGCGGGCAATTTTTTAGCTCGCTAAATATATTCTTGATTTTAAGCAGCATTTCCTCCCCGGCTTGTTTGGCAGCACCGCCGCAAACAAAAGTAACACGGCTGGCCTGAGTACCTGCCGAATCATAGGGGCTGTTTAAGGTATCGGTTTCGGTAATGGCGATATCATTGATATCCACTTTTAAAGCTTCGGCTAAGATTTGCTTTAGCGAAATCAAAGTGCCGCAACCCTGCTCATGTACGGCCATTTTAAGATAAATGCTATTATCGGGCATAATTCGCAAATCAACATCCATAAAATCGGGGGCTGCCCCTTTATAGCCATTGCCATGCAAGCCACAGGCCATACCCAGGCCATAAGCATAGCGATCGCAATTTTTGGCGCTTACCGCCGCCCGCCGCTTAAGCCAATCAAATTGCTCCATGCCCACTTGCAGGCATTTTTTAGCCTGGCTATTACCCATAGCCGGCGCACCGATAGGGTCTAGGCTAAAAGGCTCGAGCATATTTTTAAGGCGCAGCTCGCAAGGATCTAAACCCAGTTTAAGGGCGGCATTATCCAAATTGACTTCGCTAATAGCATATACTTGCGGGCTACCATAGCCACGGCAAGCACCGCCATTAATAGTATTGGTATAATAGGTGGTGGCCTCAAATGTTTGATTGGGGATATCATAAAGCCTAAACACCTTTTTGCCCATACCCATCGCCACCGCCACGGCATTGGTATAATAAGCACCGCCATCAATAGCCGCCTGAATATGACGGCCAATAATTTTGCCATCTTTGGCAAAAGCGGTTTTTACCTTAATTTTGGTGGCATTACGGCTGCAAGAGCCACGCAAAGCCTCGCTGCGATCCATTGCCAATTTTACCGGGCGACCCAGCTTATAGGTGGCAAAAGCGGCCAGTGGCTCCAAAAGCATTTGGCCTTTACCGCCAAAAGATCCGCCCATTAAGGCCTTAATTGCCCTAATTTTATTATAGGGTATACCCAAAATATTAGCCACATGATACTGCATTCTAAATGCCGTTTGGCAAGGTGTCCAGATTACCAAATTATCAAATTCATCATACTCCGTTAAGCAAATATGCGGCTCGATGGCACTATGATGCACCTTGGGCGTATAGCCTTCATCCTCAACAATGCAGGCAGCTTGGGTGGCGATTTGCTCAAAATCACCCACCTTTAGCTCCTTTTCAAAGGCAATTTTTTGATTGATAATAGCATCTTCTAGGCTGATAGTTGCCGCTAAATCTTCATATTCCACCTTAATAAGCCGCAAGGCCTTTTGAACAATCTCCAAGCTTTCGCCCACTACCATAGCCAGGCGATCGCCATCAAAACGGGCGATATCGGTTAATAAATATTCATCCTCGATATCGGCTTGGCCTTGATACCATTTATAAGGGTTATACTTAATTTTGGGGATATCCTGATGCGTATAAACAGCCACTATGCCGGGCAAAGCCAAAGCCTTGGTGGCATCAATTGTAAACTTGGCATGCGGCTTGCTGCTGAATAAAATTTTGGCATAAAGCATATCTACTCTTTGCATATCGCAAATATACCTGGCTGTACCTTGGGCTTTTTTAATAGTGTCGTCACGAACTATGCTTTTTCCTATATAATTATACATTAATTAGCCCCCTTTCGGCAATTGGCGAGAGCATCGGCAATAACCCCGATGGCTGCCTCTTTTTTATAAAAGCGCGAGGAGCGATTGGGGATTAGTTCTAAAATTTGGCGGCGAATAATATCTTTAATTTCGCTAATTTCTATTTGATTGATATCACAGTTTAAAAGGGAATTTTCTATTAAATCGGCCTGTTTGGGGCAAGCGCCTACCGCACCTAAATAAATACTGGCTTTAGCGATAATATCATCTTTAAGGCTAAGCTTAAGGGCGCAACCCACTTTAGAAATGGTAACGGTTTGCCTGGCTCCGGCCTTGGCATAGCCCGATAAATCCTTGCTTTTGGGGATAATTATAGCAATAATGGCCTGGTCTTGCGCCAAATTATTTTTGCCTAAACCGGCCACAATCTCGGCAATAGGCCTATGGCTGATTTGCTGCTTGCTATCGATAATTTCCAGCTCGGCATTGTAGGCAAAAAGCACGGGCAGGCTATCGGCGCTTTGGCTGGCATTGGCAATATTGCCGCCTAAGGTGGCCAAATTGCGAATTTGCTCCGAACCTACATTATAAGCAGCCTGCGCCAGGCCCGGCACATAGCTGCGGATTAAGCTATTATTATGCAGCTCGGTCATGGTGATGGCAGCGCCTACTTTGATACTATGCTCGTCCTCGTTAATTTGTTTTAAGGCGGCAATTTTAGTAATATCAATAATATTACGCTCAAAAATACCTTTTTCGTTAAAGTGAATCATCAAATCGGTGCAGCCGGCGGCAATAAAGGTTTGCTCGTCTTTAATCTTTAAAGCGGCGCTTAATTCGGCTAAATCGCTCGGGGCAAAATAATTATTCATGACCTCACCTCGCTTAATTGATTAACGGCTTCGACAATTTTTTGATAGCCGGTACAGCGGCAAAGATTACCCTCGATAGCCCGACGAATTTGCAATTCATCGGGATGGGGATTGCTAAGCAGCAGGGCTTTTACCGACATTATCATCCCCGGGCTGCAAAAACCGCATTGGATAGCACCTTTTTCGATAAAAGCTTGCTGAATTAAATCCAGCTCGCCATTTTGAGCCAGCCCTTCGATGGTTAGCAGCGTACAGCCATTTATTTGGCCGGCCAACATTGTGCAGGAAGTAACCGCCTTGCCGTCCACAATAATTGTGCAAGCGCCACATTCGCCCTCGGAGCAGCCCTCTTTAGCGCCGGTTAGCTTTAAATCATTACGGATAAAATCCAATAGCCTTTGGCCGGGATCGATATCCATGGTTTTGGCCAAGCCGTTTATGGTAAATTCGATTTTCATTTTGTTCACCTCATTATTTTATTAAAGCGAGCGGCTATAGTTTATCTAAAAAATACCTGCTATAAATCAAGCAATTCATCATCTAAAATCAAATTATAGATAGCATTGATATCGATGCTTAAATTGCGGTCTTGATCTAAAAAGGGCACTTTTTGACGAATTGCCCGATAGGCCTTAGCTGTTTTTTCGCCCAACTTAATATCGCCACGCAAATCGATGGCTTGCGCCGCATGCATGGCCTCTATCGCCAGCATATAGCGCAGATTATCGAGCATTTTAAGCAACTTATCCACGGCCAAAGGCAAATTGCTGGCATGGTCTTCGATATAACCCGATAGCGAGAAAAAATCCATCGAATTAGGATTGGCATACATCCGATTTTCGCTATCCAAAGAGGAGAATACTTTTTGAATAGTGCCATAGGCGATAACCTCTACCTCTTTAGGGGTAAGGAAACGCCCTAAGCCGGTGAAAGACGGATCGGCCATTTTGATAGTACGATGACCAATGGTTTTGGATAAATGGGCCAGGCTAATGGCCAGCATCTCGACCCCTTGCGCCAAAGAAAGCACCTCGAAATTAGAGCTAATAACCGTTTTACCTTGCTCTAAGTCGATATAGGGATTATCATCGCTGGTATTTAGGCCGATATTTAGGAAGTTTTCGGCATAGGCTAAGGCATCATAAACTGCGCCATGAATGGCCACCGCACAACGAAAACTTAAAGGATCTTGCAAAGGACGCTCACTGGAAGGCTGATAGAGATAGCTACCCTTTAGATTAGCACGGCAGGCCGCTGCCGCCTTAATTTGACCGGGCATTTGGCGGATGGCATTTACCTTTTCGCCCAGGGGGTCGACACCGCCATTTAAGCCTTCTAAATTTAAACAATATATTAAATCGGCTATTTGCATAAAATCGGCCACTTGCTTAAAGGCAAGAGCGGCAATAGCCTCGCCATGGGCATTGCAGGAGAGAATGCTTAAGGCATCTTTAGGGCCTAAAAGCGGCAGTTCAAGCTGGCAGGCTTTAATCGCCTGCATAGTGGGCATGGTTTGGCCTTGATAATCGCAATTACCCTCGCCCATAACCGCTAAGCCCAAAAATGGTAAGGTGGTGATATCGGCCTCGCCAATACTGCCACGGCGGGGCACTTGCGGGCTAATACCCAAATTAAGAAAATCTCTAAATAGCTCGATAATTTGCAGCGAAATCCCGGTAGAGCCAAGTAAGGCTTTATTGATGCGCAGCAGCATCATGGCCCGCACTTCGGGCACAGTACAATAAGGAGGCACACCTAAAGAGCAAACATTAAGCAAGTTTTTATTATAACGCTCAAAAAAATCGGGATCGAATTCTTTATCTTTATTCCAACCTACGCCACGGTTCATGCCATAAACAGGGTAGCCGGTAGCTGCTAAATCAAATAAAGTTTGTCTGGCTAGGCTAACCTTTTGCATAGCCTCTTCTGCCAGCTCAATCGGCTGATTATGATGAGCAATGGCTACAATTTGATCAATAGTTAAATCCTTGCCTGTTAAAATAATTGTCATAATTCACCCCTAAAATAATTAATACTCTATTTTAACAAATTAATCGTCCAAAAAGTGTCTAATTTTTGGGAT
>CAYJBP010000013.1:25665-34257 GCA_964368605.1 uncultured Peptococcaceae bacterium
AATCTAATAAAAACAAGAGGGCTGACGCAGTTGCGGCAGCCCTCCAAAGTCTTACATAAGCCAACAATTTAATGTTTGCGCTAATCAGTTAAGCATCACTTTTTTTAGCACCTTGTGCTGCATCTGCATCACTAAGGGTGGTATAATCCTGGATTAACTCTTTTTCAACGATGGCTGTTTCCGGGAAATAAGCCACGTCATATTTCTCACGATTATTAAACATTTTAACAACAGCCGGGAAGGCAATTACATAAATGATTAACATCGGGAAAGTACCAATCATCGGCAATAATTTCAAGGCCATCAGCATGTCGATGCCGTCCTCGGAAACCGTATTGGAGAAAATTGCCACGAAGGCCAAGGATGCCATTACCAAGCCCCAGAAAATCTTTAAATAACCGGGCGGCTCGGCGATAGCGCCTTTTTTGGAGAAAATGGTCATCGATGCTACGGTGCTGGCCAAACCGTCGGCCATGGTAACAACCGATAAGAATAATACTAATACGAATAAAGCACCCATAATACTGGATAAAGGCAATTCATTAAAGAAAGCAAATACGGCGGCTTCATTACCTAATTCACGAATAGTGGCCATAACAGCGCCTTCGGTTTGAATTTCCATATTAACGGTAGCACCACCAAAGATGCAGAACCAAGCAATAATGAAAATACCAACCAAGGTTTGAACTTGCATATACTCGCGGAAGGTACGGCCACGGCCGATTTTAGCAAAGAACATACCCATCATCGGGCCATAAACGATCATCCATGTCCAGTAAGAAACTGTCCACCATTTGGGCCATAGGTCGCCGTTTACGGTGCCCATATAGGTCATTCTATCAAAGAACATCGAGGCCGATGCGCCTAAGGCTTCTACCGATAAAGATAGGATAAAGGCAGTACCACCAAAGATGAATACAAAAACAGCAACAAAGATAAAGATTTTGGTATTAATGCTGGATAGCCACTTAACACCTTTTAATAAGCCCGACCAGCTGGAAATAATGAAGGTAGCAACCAAAACAACAAGGATAGTACCTTGTAGCATAATATCACTTTCCAGACCGGTTAAGCTGCTAACGCCGGCGGCTAAGGTAACGGTACCAACGCCTAAAACGGCAGCAACCGAAACAGCAATAGCAAAAATGCTTAAGATATCAAGGAAATCACCAAATTTACCTACGCATTTTTTACCGATTAAAGGATAAGCAATCGAGCTAACCCTAAAGGGCAAGCGCATATTATAAACAGCAAAGCCGATTACCACACCCATAATGGTATAAAGCGAAATAGAGGGGATACCCCAGTGTAACAAGATAGTACCAATGCCTTGAACAGCAGCTTCTTGCGATCCTGGCTCATAAACGCCTAAGCCGGGAACCGGCTCCCAGAAAAAGTTAGCAGTTTCGCAAACGCCCCAGATAACCATACCGGTACCGATGGTAGCGCATAAAGAAACCATAAACCATTCCCATTTGGTTTTATAAAGCGGCTTAACATTAGGGCCACCGATAATAACATCGCCGGCCTTGGTAAAATAAAGCCAAATTAATAAACCTAAAGTAACCATGGTTACGGCCACAATTAGCCAACCAAAGTTAAAATAAACACCGTCGGCCAGCATATTTTCGATGGCAAAGAAGCCGGAAGGGTCTACTAATCCATAAATAATAGCGGCGGCAAAGATAATAACAATCGGAATAGTGACCAATTTGCGGATCGAAAACTGCTCAACCACGGGTTTGGGCTGCGAAGCACCTTTTTGACTCATCAACAACAACTCCTATCTTATGTTTTTTAACAATAAAACCGTATCAAAAATCAGAGTTATTGTTAATTGTAATTATTATAACATCAAAACGTCGATAAAACGTCGATTTTTTTAACATTTTACTGTTTTGCAGAATAAGAGCAGATGCCGATTAGAGGGGATATGTCTTTACATTCTATATTAAGCATCCCCATACCCTATCTTGCCGGCTATTATTTTTTGGCCAATATTTGGATATTAATTTGCTTTTTTAGCTAGTTTTCAACTTAAACATTTATGGCCTTTTGTAAACTTTTAGCCTCTAAGAATAATAGGTAGTATTTTTATATATACAAATAGCCCTTACCCATCTATTATTTATCGCCTATAAATTTAAATTATTTCTATTTTTTCCTTATATAATTTAAAATTTTGCGATTAGGTATTGACAAAAGTTTGATTTTGAGGTAAATTAGTATTAGCACTCAATCAAGGTGAGTGCTAGCAAAGGAAGTGAAACCCATGGATGAGCGTAAAAAAAAGGTTTTACAAGCGATAATCCAGGATTATATCGAAAATGCCGAACCGGTTGGCTCACGGGCGGTTGCTAAAAAATATGATTTGGGTGTAAGTCCGGCTACTATTCGCAATGAAATGTCCGATTTAGAGGATTTGGGCTATATAGAACAACCCCATACCTCGGCCGGGCGTGTTCCTTCGGATAAGGGTTATCGCTATTATGTAGATAATTTGATGGATCAACAAAGCCTTACCGCCCAAGAAATGGCCATTATTAAGGAAGCCTTTGCCATACAGTTAACCGAAATGGATGACTTTATGCGCTCTTGCTGCCAACTAATTGCCAAATTAACCAATTATACTACCATGATTAGTATGCCCGAACGCAATCGTGGCATTTTGCAAAAATTGCAATTAGTTCCCATCAACGAACAGCAAATTTTGGTAATATTATTGGCCGAAAGCGGTATTGTGCAACATAAAATCATCAATATCGAACAAAGCCTGCCCCCTAATGTACTGCAAAGAGTGGAAATGGTTTTACAATCTCGCCTAATCGGCATGGAAATTGATAAGCTAAATTATGAATTTATCCGCAATGAATTAAGAGAAATCGAGCAGCATCAACGCCATTTGGATCAGGCTATGAGCCTGCTTAAACAAATATTTAAGCCCAGTTATGCCCCCAAAGTTTTTACCGGCGGCACCACCCAAATGCTTTCTCAGCCCGAATTTAGGGATATCGACCGCTTAAAAAGCATATTTAGCCTACTGGAAGAAGATAATAAAATCAGCGAGCTTTTGCCTAATAAAAATATCGACAATCCGGTTTCGATTATCATTGGCAATGAAATAGCCGAACAAGATATTCAAAATTGCAGTATGATTGTAGCCTATTATGATATTAATGGCAAAGATACCGGCAAAATTGGGGTTTTAGGCCCCACCAGAATGAGTTATAATAAAACCGTCGCTTTAATGGATTTTATAGCTAAAGAACTAACCCGCAAATTCTCGGGTAAATAGTTAAAATAGAGGTGAAAAAATGACAGATAAAAAACAAAAAAACAATCAAGAAGCAAATAATCCAGCCGCTACTTGCGCCGATGAAGAAGCAACCGTAGCCGCAAATAAAGCCAATGCCGAAGAGGCCAACCAAAACGAGGCCGCTGCCAACGACGCCAACCTTGATGCCGACGCCGCTGCCATTAATGAGGCCGCTGCCGCCAAGGCCGCTGCCAAGGCTGCCCTAAAAGGCAAATTCGATCAAGGCGATTCTTTAAATGCTTTAATCAAAGAAAGCGAAGACCTAAAGCAGCAAAATATGCGCCTACAGGCCGATTTTGATAATTTCCGCAAGCGCAGCCGCTTGGAAAAAGAAGAATTGGTAAAAAGCGCCAATGCCCAGCTAATCAGCGGATTACTACCGGTAATCGATAATTTTGAAAGAGCTTTGCAGGCGATGGCCGATTCGGCCGATAAAGAAGGCATCAATCTAATTTATCGCCAAATGACCGATACCTTAAAAGCCATCGGCCTAGAGGCCATCGATACCAATAATGCCGATTTTGATCCCAAATTGCATGAAGCCATTGCCCAAGCCGATGCCGGCCCGGAAAATAAAGGCAAAGTTATTGCCGAGGCTCAAAGGGGCTATTTGCTAAATGGCAAATTATTGCGTTGTTCTATGGTGCAAATTGGCAGCTAATAGCTTAAACTTTTAGGGCCCATTTGCCAATAATTAAGTTAATAAATTTTTATATTTAATAATAGTATATTTAAGGAGGATTTTTATTATGGGTAAAGTAATAGGTATTGACTTAGGAACTACAAATTCCTGTGTAGCAGTAATGGAGGGTGGCGAAGCTATCGTTATCCCAAATCCGGAAGGCGCACGTACTACCCCTTCGGTGGTATCGGTGGCCAATGGCGAGCGTATGGTGGGTCAGGTTGCCAAAAGGCAAGCTATCACCAATCCCGATAATACAGTTATCTCGATTAAACGCCATATGGGCAAGCGCATGGATGTTAAATTGATGGATAAAGTTCATCAGCCGCAAGAAATTTCGGCCTTTATTTTGCAAAAGCTTAAAAGCGATGCCGAGGCCTATTTGGGCGAAACCGTAAACCAAGCGGTAATTACCGTGCCTGCTTATTTTTCGGATAGCCAGCGCCAAGCTACCAAGGATGCCGGCAAAATTGCCGGTTTGGAAGTTTTGCGGATTATCAATGAGCCCACCGCCGCAGCCTTAGCCTATGGCTTAGATAAGGGCGAAGCTCAAACCGTTTTAGTTTTTGACTTAGGCGGCGGTACCTTTGATGTTTCGATTTTGGAATTGGATGATGGCGTTTTCCAAGTAAAAGCCACTTCCGGCAATAATTTCTTAGGCGGCGACGATTTTGACCAAAGAGTTGTTGATTATATGGTTAAAGAATTCCGTAAAACCGATGGCATCGATTTAGGCCAAGATAAAATGGCCATGCAACGTTTGCGTGAAGCAGCCGAAAAGGCCAAAATCGAGTTATCCGGCATGATGACTGCCAATATCAATTTGCCTTTCATCACCGCCGATGCTTCCGGCCCTAAGCATATGGATTTAACCTTAACCCGAGCCAAATTTGATGAATTAACCGCCGACCTTGTGGAAAAAACCTTAGTTCCCACCCGTCAGGCCTTAAAAGATGCCGGTCTTACCGCCGCTGATATCGACAAAGTGCTTTTAGTTGGCGGCTCTACCCGTATCCCGGCCGTACAAGAAGAAATTAAAAAGATTTTGGGCAAAGATCCTCATAAAGGAATTAATCCTGATGAATGCGTAGCTTTAGGTGCTGCCATCCAAGGCGGTATCTTAAATAAAGAGGTTAAAGATGTATTGCTTTTGGATGTTACCCCGCTTTCTTTGGGCATCGAAACCATGGGCAGCATTTTTACCCGTATTATCGAACGTAACACCACTATCCCCACCGGCAAAAGCCAGATTTTCTCTACCGCTTCCGATAATCAACCTTCGGTAGAAATCCATGTTTTGCAAGGCGAGCGCCAAATGGCCGGCGATAATAAAACCCTTGGCCGCTTTAATCTAACCGGCATTGCTCCTGCGCCGCGTGGTATCCCCCAAATCGAAGTTCGTTTTGATATCGATGCTAATGGTATTGTTAAAGTTAGCGCCAAAGATTTAGGCACCGGCCAACATCAAGATATTACCATCACCGCTTCCAGCGGCCTAAGCGATAGCGAAATCGACCAAATGATGGCCGATGCCGAGCGTTTCCGCGAAGAAGATGAGAAGAAAAAACGTGATGTTGAAGTTCGTAATCAAGGCGATAGCTTACTCTATCAATCCGAGCGCAGCATCAAGGATTTAGCCGATAAAATCAAGCCCGAGGAAAATGAAGCCATCGAGGCCGCCCGCAAGGAATTGGCCACCGCTTTAGAAGGCACCGATAGCGATATTATCGACGAAAAAACCAAGGCTTTATCCGAAGCTTTATACAAAGTAACCGAGCGCATTTATGGCGAAGCCGCAGCTCAACAACAGCAACAAGCCGAAGGCGGCGACCATTTCCATGCCGACGGCGCAAATGCCGAAGATAATGTTTTTGATGCCGACTTTGATGTTGTTGACGAAGACGAGAAGAAGTAATTGTTTGTTGGCCCATCAAGCCAAAGTTAGCTTAAAGGGCGGGCCCAAGTAAATTTCATTTACTTGGGCTAAGCCGCTAAGCCGCTTTGCGGCTTAGCGGCTTAGCATTGAAGCTGCGCTTCAATGCCCGCCCCCCACTACTGTGCAATACTATTTTTGGCAATAAAAAACAAAAAAAGGATTTACTATGGCAGATAAAAGAGATTATTATGAGGTATTGGGCGTCAGTAAAGGCGCTACTACCGATGAAATAAAAAAGGCCTATAAAAAGCTGGCCAAAAAGTATCATCCCGATTTAAATCCAGATAGTAAAACAGCCGAGGATAATTTTAAAGAAGTTAATGAGGCTTTTGAGGTATTATCGGATGATAATAACCGGGCACGTTATGATCAGTTTGGCCATAATGACCCGGGCATGAGCGGTGCAGGCGGCTATGGCGGCCAAGGTTTTGGCGGATTTGGTTCGATGAGCGATATTTTCGAGAACTTTTTCGGTGGTGGTTTTGGTGCGCAACCAAGCGATCCATCGGCGCCACGCCAAGGCAATGATATGCGTCATGATATTACGGTAACATATGAAGAAGCCGTTTTAGGGGTAGATAAAGAAATTACCGTAAACCGCCTAGAAAACTGCACAAACTGCGGTGGTAGTGGTGCTAAACCGGGAACTAAACGTAATCGCTGCTCGCATTGCGGCGGTAGCGGTAAGGTAAAAACCACTCAAAACACGGCTTTTGGCCAATTCCAAACGGTGCGAGCCTGCCCAACCTGTAATGGCAATGGTTATACAATTAGCGATCCCTGCCCGGTATGCCAAGGCACCGGCCGCAAGCGCAAAGAACGCAAATTAAATGTAAAGGTGCCGGTGGGTGTAGATAATGGCAGCCGCCTTAGGATGACAGGCGAAGGCGAAGGCGGTTTAAATGGTGGCCCACCCGGCGATTTATACATCTATGTGAATTTAAAGCCGCATAAGATTTTCCAGCGTCATGATAATCATGTATTATGCGAATTTAATTTGTCCTTTGTCGAGGCGGCATTAGGCGCAGAGGTAGAAGTACCTACCTTAGAGGGTAAAGTAAAATTAACCATCCCCGAGGGCACCCAAACCGGGGCTACCTTTAGATTAAGAGGTCGTGGTTTCCCTAGGATTAACGGTTATGGGCGAGGCGATCAGCATGTAAAGGTAAAGGTAGTTACGCCAACACGCCTAAGCTCTGAGCAAAAAGAATTATTCCGTCAGCTGGGCAATATCAGCCCTGCCGATGATGAAAAAAAAGGTTTCTTTAATAAAATATTTAAGTAAAAAAAGGGGCTGTCGCATTTGCGATAGCCCTTTTTTACATCCATGACGGTTATTGGTTTTTGGCTTGATATTGCTTTAAAAGGGTCTATCGCAAAAAGTTGCGATAGACCCTTTTAAATTATCAGATAATCGATACTGATGATTGTTCAACTTTGATATCATTATCTTTAGTTATGCTAAGGCGAACTTTATTGCCTTTGCCATCTTCGGCGGTTAATTTTTCCAATTTATAGTCACGGAAAAAGTCGGCTAAAGTGCTGTTTACAAATACTGTCCATTGTTTTTGCAAAGAAATCTCGGGATTTATGGCTTCGTCTAAAGTTTGGGGATTATTCATCTTATGGCCTCCTAGTTGTTTTATTAGCTAATTAATTCGGCATAACGGTTCAAAAACCTTTTTAATTTATTGCTTGTTATTGCATATTAAATATAATCATCAAACCAAGGCAAATAAGGTAAGCAATAGTGCCCTTATTTAAAATAGCAGCCCTAGTAATATTAAAGCCGGGCATAAAACTGGCCTGCGCCGGTGCAAGCTTTTTATGGCGCAACTCTTTAACCCACCATATAATGGCGATAATAATACCGGCTAACATTAGCGGCGCTTGAATAAATAAATAGAGGGTAAGCAAATAACTATTGCCAATTACAGCAAATAGGATATAAGATGCCAAATTAGATACGGAATGCAAAATAACACCATAAATAAAATTACCGCTATAATACATTAAAAGACCGGTTAAAATGCCCATAGGCACGGTTGTAAGTAATTGGCCACTATTAACATGCATAAAAGAGAAAAGAATAGTACTAAAAATTACAAAAGGTGTTGCCCCGTATTGATAAAGATGTGGATAAAGGCTACGTCTAATCACAAATTCCTCAATAAGCGGCGCAAAAATCACCAGGGAGAAAAAGGCCGTAAAAGGATCTCTGGCCACAGAGCCAATATAGCCATCATCGTTAATAGGCTGAGCGGAAGCTATCGAGATTATTGATGAAAAAATCATCATAAAAACCAGGACACTATTATTGATTAGGATAATTTTTAGCATAGACTTAAAGCCAACAGCCTTAGTTTGTGGCAAAGGCTGCTCAGGCTGCGGTGCTTTTTTAAGAATAAACTTCATAACCGGAATACCCGGTATATACATAAAAGCATAGACTAAAAATGTTCGTAATTCGCCGCTGATAGTTTCCTGCGGCATCGAAAAATCAACAATGCCGGCAAAAAGTATACCTACCAGCATCAGCCCCAAAAGCCCTAAAGCACAGGTAGAAAAAGACTTTTTAACTTGCTTAATACCAACCGGCGGCGTAGGCGGATCGGACATAGAGTACGTTGCCGAATCATAGCCCATTTGCTGCCCATA
>CAYJBP010000014.1:0-3825 GCA_964368605.1 uncultured Peptococcaceae bacterium
GCTGTGGGTTAGCTTTAGCTAAACCCAGCTAGGCCAAACCCCTGCAATTTTTTGAAAAAAAATTGACTAAAACTTTATGCTAAGCCCAATATGGCTAGGGCTTGGGGTAAATTGGGGGCGTTTAGCTTTTTGATATCTGTTTTAATAGCCGATTTTTTGCCCTGCTCGGTTGGGCTTAAGGCGGTTTTAAAGCCTAAGCTGGCCGCTTCTTTTAATCTTCTATCGCTTTGAGCTACACTGCGTAGCTCGCCTAATAAGCCTATTTCGCCAAAAACCAATAGGCCGCTTTCCAATGGCTGCTCTTTTAAAGACGATACTATTGCCGCCGCCGCTGCTAAATCTAAGGCGGTGTCTTCCACCTTTAAGCCTCCGGCTATATTTAAATATACATCACGATTGGCCAGCGGCAAAGATAATTTACGCTCTAATACGGCCAATAACATCATTAGGCGCTGATAATCATAGCCGGCCGCCAAACGTCTGGCATTGCCATAGCCACTTTGGGCAACTAAGGCTTGCACCTCCAGTAAAAGGGGGCGGCTACCTTGAATTATACATGTTAAGGCACTGCCCGGCAAACTTTGCTGATACTCGGCCAAAAAATAGGCCGAGGGTTGCTCCAATGGCTGCAAGCCTAAAGCATTCATCTCGAAAATGCCTATTTCATTGGTGGCACCAAAACGATTTTTTATTGCCCGCAAAAGCCTAAAAGCATTATGACGATCGCCCTCAAAGTAAAGCACGGTATCAACCATATGCTCCAATACCTTAGGGCCTGCTAATTGGCCATCTTTAGTTACATGGCCAATTAAAATTACCGCACAATTATTGTGACGGGCAATTTCCAAACAGGCGGCAGTTACCGCCCTAACCTGCGATATCGAGCCGGCCGCACTTTGAATATTATCATCATATACGGCCTGAATACTATCAATAATCATTAGCTTTGGTTTAAGCTCTTTAGCCTGCTCTAAGGCTAGATTAATATTTGTTTCGGCCAAAAGATAAATGCTATCGGCCAAAGTTTCTAAGCGCTTAGCCCTTAGCTGGATTTGCTCGGCCGACTCCTCGCCGCTGATATAAAGGATTGGCCCCTGATTTTGCAATGAATGGGCAATCTGTAATAAAAGGGTGGATTTTCCAATACCAGGCTCGCCGGCTAAAAGTAGCGAAGATCCGGGCATAAGGCCACCACCCAACACATTATTAAGCTCATTATTAGCCAGGCTAAAGCGCTGATAATTAGTGGCTTCTACCTTAGTAATGGGCATGGCTTTATTGCTGAATAAACGCTCCGGACGGCTGCCTACCTTAGCCTTTACCACCTTTTCTTCTACCATGGTATTCCAGTTGCCACAATGGGGGCAGCGCCCTTGCCATTTGGCTGTTTCGCCGCCGCAATCAGAGCAAAAAAACAGCGTTCTTTCCTTAGCCATTTATAGCTCCGCCCTTTGATAAATATAATCTATATGTCGCAAATGGTACTCATTATCGAACAATTCATTAATTTCCTCATTATCCAAGATACTGGTAATGGCCGGATCTTGCAAAATCAAAAACTGAAAATCGATTTGCTCCTCAAGGGCAGCTTCGGCATTACGCTGTACTAATTCGCTGGCTGTTTCTCGATCTACACCATGGTTTAAAAGGGCTAGCAATACCCGTTGCGAGCAAACCAAGCCCAAGGTTAAATTTAAATTACGGCGCATATGGTGCTCATTAATCACCAAGCTTTCCAATACATTGTGGAAGGTATGCAGCATATAATGCAAAGCAGTGCAGCTATCGGGTATGATAATCCGCTCGGTGGTCGAATGGGCCAAATCACGCTCATGCCAAAGCGAGATATTTTCCATTGCCGAATTGGCATAACCACGCAAAACCCTGGCCAGGCCGCTAATCCGCTCACAAAAAACAGGATTGCGCTTATGAATTAAGGTGGAGGACATTAACTGGCCATCGGGCACCCTTTCTTCAACCTCGAGGATTTCGGTGCGTTGCAAATTGCGAATTTCGGTAGCAAATTTATCGATGCTGCTGCCAATAATTGCCATTGCGGTAATAAATTGGGCATGCCTATCCCTTTGCAGAATTTGGCTGGTAACAAAAGCCGGATGCAAGCCCAGCTTACGACATACATAAACCTCTACATGCGGATCGATATGGGCAAAAGTTCCCACCGCCCCCGATAATTTGCCTACATTAATAACTTCGCGAGCATTTTGCAGCCTTTTAATCGAGCGATCGATTTCCATCGTCCAGGCGGCCATTTTAAGGCCAAAGCTCATTGGCTCAGCATGCAGGCCATGGGTGCGGCCAATCATCATCGTATACTTGTATTTGCGTGCCATATCGGCCAGCATCGAACGCAACTTATTTAAATAAGAAAGTAATAATTCCGAGGCTTGCAGCATTTGCAGGGATAATGAGGTATCTAAAACATCGGAAGAGGTTAGCCCTAAGTGCAGGTAGCGTGCAGAATCGCCAATATATTCTCCTACAATGGTTAGGAAGGGAATTAAATCATGATTAGCGGTATTTTCGATTTTACGAATTTTTTCCATAGAAAAGGAGGCCTTTTCCTTAATATCGATAAAGGCCTGCTTGGGTATTAAATCTAAATCGGCCATGGCCTCGGCCGCCACAACTTCCACATCCAACATTAATTGAAAGCGGTTTTCATCACTCCAAATCTTTTCCATCTCGGGTAAGGAATAGCGTTTTAGCATAATTTCACTCCTAGATTTAATCTTATAATAAATGGTTTAATAATCATTATACCATTAAAAATAAAATTTGCCAACTATTTTAGCGTTTTTTAGGCCAATTGTTTGAATAATGTGTTTTTTTGACAGCAAATTTAAAAACCATAATTGCAGGCCGACAATTTACAAATAATTTTTTTTATGATACAATAAACACTGCCTGATTATTATATGATTTATTTGACTAAATTAGTTTTGGTAAATTTTGAATAGGAGATTAAATGATGTTTAATAAATTAGTGGCGATTGAGCCGGTACACTTAATACCTGCCATTGAGCAGGAATTGCATAAATATGCTAAAGAGGTAATATTTTACCCGGATATACCGCAAAATGAAGCCGAAGTTAGCCTAAGAATAGCCGATGCCGATGCGGTATTGGTAAGCACTACCACCAAAATCGAATCCGAGGCTATTTTGCAGGCAGCCAACTTAAAGTATATTGGCATGTGTTGCAGCCTTTATGACGAAAAAAGCGCTACTGTTAGCTTAGCTGCCGCCCGCAGTAAAAATATTATTGTCAGCGGCGTTAGCGATTATGGCGATACCGGAGTTGGCGAATTTATAGTTAGCGAGCTTGTGCAATTACTGCATGGCTATACCGAAAAAAAATGGGATTATGATTCGCGCGAGCTACCCGGCTTAAAGGTTGGTATTATTGGTTTAGGCGTAACAGGCCTTGTTATAGCTAGGGCTATGCAATATTTTGGCGCCGATATATCTTATTATAGCAAAACCCGCAAGCCGGAAGAGGAAGCTAAAAATATTAAATATCAAGAGCTTAATCAATTGCTGGCCGATAATGAAGTAATATGCACTTGTGTGAATAAAAATATTATTCTCCTGCATGAGGAGCAATTTGCTGCTATGGGTAAGCATAAAATTCTAATTAATACCGGCGGCACACCCACCTTTGATTTAGAGCCTTTTACCAAATTTATTAATGAGGATAATTATTTTATCTGCGACATGACCACCTGCCTAGGCGCAGACCATTTGCTGACGCATCCGAATGTTCGCTGCGTGGGCGAGGCCTCTGGCATGACCATGCAAGCCAAAGA
>CAYJBP010000014.1:3925-34016 GCA_964368605.1 uncultured Peptococcaceae bacterium
TTACCAACCCTCTCCAGCTCTACTAGGCGCTGATTTTGCTGCCAAATTTTTTTGGCATAGCTATGGTTTTGTTTTTGCAATAGGCTGTTTTGCTTTTTTAAGCGATCCATTTCTTGCTGATTATTGCCTTGTACCTGCTCTAGTAGGCTCATCAAAATGCGCCTGCTCATACGCAAGCTAAAAACGCTATCCTCCAGATTCTGAATCTGATCCCGATAGCGTTTTATTTGTTGATTTTGTTGATTTTCCAGTCCATTAAAATCTGAATTTAGTTCCATTATTATCCCCCTTATCGGTTTAGCGATTGGCAATGCCATCGCTTTGGGGGCAAAGCCAAACGCTAATATTGGGAGGCTTGGATTTTTTCTCTTTGTTCGGCCAATCTTTGCAATTGGCTTAGGGCGGTAATGCGGCAGGCTATTTGCCTTTTGCCCTCGATATGAAAATCCGAGCCGCCTGTAGCAGCCAGTTTAAAATGATGCACCATTTGCAAGTATTTTTTTTCGGCCATTTTATTATGCTCGCTGGTATAAACCTCTATGCCGCCTAAGCCATGCCTAACCAGCTGCGGAATTAAATTATCGGGCACACCAACCCCGGGATGAGCCACCACTGCCACCCCATTATAACGATGGATTAAATCCATCGCTGCCAAGGGGCTTAACTTTAGCCTTGGCACATAAGCAGGCTTTTCCCTGGCCAGCCATTTTACAAAGGCCTCTTTAATATTTTGGCAATAACCGGCCTCGATCATCGCCTTGGCCACATGCGGCCGCCCCAAAGAATGGGCATTAGGTGCTTGAGCCAAAACCTGCTCCATGGCAAGCGGCATACCCAGTGCATTAAGACGACTGATGATTTTTTGGCAGCGATCCTCGCGTGCTTGCATAATTTTTAATAATTCGGCATCATATTGCATGGCGTCAATGTCCAGCCAATACCCAAGTATATGCACATCTTTATTATCATATTCACTGGATAATTCAATACCCAAAATTAGTGGATAATCGACAGCCTTTGCATAATCTCTTGCTGCAAAAAGTCCGTTTATTGTGTCATGATCGGTGATGGCTATGCCGGTTAAATCCTCATTTTTACGAGCAAAATCGATGATTTGCCGATAATCCCATTGTCCATCCGATGCTGTGCTATGAATATGCATATCAAAACCGCTCATTGGCCACCTCCTTAAATTTTTGGTTTAACTGTTTTAATCAGGCAAAACCTGCTCCAATACCCGCAACCAGTTTTTGCCGCTTATTTTAGCAATATCTTCATCTTTAAAGCCTCTTTGCTTTAGCTCTTCAAGCAGTAGCGGTAAATCTTCGATGCCCTTAATATCGGGCGGTAGCTCGGTGCCGTCGAAATCGGAGCCAATAGCCACATGGTCGATGCCGGCCACCGTTACTGCATGCTCGATATGCTCGGCAATACGCTTTAACGAAGGCTTGCCGCCCAAAAACTGTGGCACAAAGTAAATGCCTGCTACGCCACCTGCTTGTGCTAGCATTTTTAATTGGCTATCATCTAAATTGCGACGGCTGCATTCCGGCGCTAAGGCTGTGCAGCCGGTATGAGATACTATAATAGGCTGCTCGCTTAAATCCATCATCTCGGACAGGCTTTGCGCCGATAAATGGGCGCCGTCTAGGACTAAACCTTTTTGATTGGCAAAGCTAATCGCCCTTTTGCCTAAGGCGGTTATGCCGCCGCCATCCAGGCAGCCGCCGGCTAAGCAAGTGCTATAATTCCAGGTTAGGCCTAAAAGCCTTAATCCCTTATCAAAGGCTTGCTCTAGGCGGCTTAATATATCTTTATGGCCTAAAAAATGCGCACCTTCGGCACCTAATAGCAAAAATTTACGTGGTGGCACTTGTTTAAGCTGATTGCTATTTAAAAGCAAATCCAAATTGGGGGTAGTTGCCAAATCGCTCTTTAGGCAATTAAGCAAATAATTAAACTGCTCCCAGGCAATACGGATATTATACTTATCCCGATCCAGGTAAATAGCGCTAAAGCCGATATCAGCTATCTGCTTAAAGCGTTGCCAATCCACATGGGCTGCCCGGTTTTGATTAAGATTTGCTTGTTTATGATAATGTAAAATGGTGTCCCAATGACCATCAATAATCATTTTTGCCTCCTGCTTAACCACGTGCTTGTGGTTATACTTAATTTTGGATAATTATTCTTTTAAAGGGCGGCTTCGCTAAAATTTAGGGTTTCGATATTTTGGCAGCGGCCATTAGTAGCCAAGTCAAAAATCACGCCATTAAATTGCCTATCGCCATGGGCAGGCTCGAAGCGACGGGGCAATTTGCCTAAAAATTTATCAATAATAATATCCCGCTCTACACCCAAAATCGAATCCTTAGGGCCGGTCATGCCGGCATCGGTGATATAGCCGGTGCCTTTGTTTAAAATTCGCTGATCATTAGTTTGAACATGGGTATGCGTGCCGGCCAATGCACTGATGCGGCCATCGGCATACCAGGCCAGAGCCATTTTTTCGCTGGTGGCTTCGGCATGAAAATCAACAAAAATATAGGGGGTTTGATTGCCTACTTCTTTTAAGATATTATCTAAAGCCATAAAAGGGCAATGGCCATTATCCATAAAAACTCGGCCGATTAAATTAATTAATAAAACTTGCTCTTGCCCCACTGTAAATAAGGCATAACCGCTACCGGGCAGGCTGGCATGCCCCATATTGGCCGGCCGAATAATTTGGGGGCTTTGATCGATAAATTTAAAAATTTCGCGATTATGCCAAGCATGATTACCCAAGGTAAAGGCATCTATCCCAATATTATAAAGCGATTTATAGCTATTAAAATTAAGGCCAAAACCACCGGCGGCATTTTCGGCATTGGCAATTGTAAAATCTATTTTAAGCTCGGTTTGCAGGCGAGGCAAATTATTTTCGATAATTTCTCGTCCGGCTCTGCCAAAAATATCTCCTATAAATAGTATACGCATTTTTATCCACCTTGCTAAAAAATATTTTAAAAACGGGGCTGTGACAATAGCTGTCACAACCCCTTGTTACTTTAATAATTATAATTGCAAATTATTTTGCATAATCAATTACTCTGGTTTCCCTAATTAATACTACTTTGATTTGGCCTGGATATTCCAATTCGGCTTCGATTTTTTTAGCAATATCACGGGCAAAACTGGTAGCCATAACATCATTAATTTTATCGGGCTGAACGATAATTCTAATTTCCCTACCTGCTTGAATGGCAAATGATTTTTCTACGCCTTCAAAGCTATCGGCTAATTCTTCTAATTTTTGCAAGCGCTTGATATAGTATTCTAAGCTTTCGCGTCTGGCACCAGGGCGGGCGGCCGAAACAGTATCGGCGGCTTGTACCAGGGCAGCTTCTAAGGATTCAACCTCTACATCGCCATGATGAGCCATAATGGCATGCAAAACGCCGGGCCCTTCTTTATACTTTTTGGCTAAATCGGCACCAATTACTACATGCGAGCCTTCTACCTCGTGGTCGATGGCCTTGCCGATATCATGGAGCAAACCTGCCCTTTTGGCAAGGGCTATATCGGCACCCAATTCGGCAGCCATAACGCCTGCTAAATGAGCAACCTCTACAGAATGTTTAAGCACATTTTGGCCATAGCTGGTACGGAATTTTAATCTACCTAAAAGCTTAATCAGTTCGCTATGTAGGCCATGAACATTGGTATCAAAGGTAGCTTGCTCGCCTTCGTCCCAAATGGTTTGTTCAACCTCTTTACCTGCTTTTTCAACCATTTCCTCAATGCGGCCCGGTTGAATACGGCCGTCTAGAATTAATTTTTCCAGGGCAATACGGGCAATTTCCCTACGAACAGGGTCGAAACCGGATAAAGTTACGGCTTCGGGGGTATCGTCGATTAAAAGATTGATGCCGGTCATGGCCTCTAAGGTGCGAATATTACGCCCTTCACGGCCGATAATACGCCCTTTCATTTCATCATTGGGTAAAGATACTACCGAAACGGTAGTTTCGGCCACATGGTCGGCGGCTACCCTTTGAATGGCCGAAGCCACAATTTCGCGTGCTCTTTTTTCGCCTTCTTCACGGGCTTGGTTTTCGATATCTTTGATTAAAATAGCAGCTTCATGCTTTACTTCATCTTCGATGCTATGCAATAAAATCTGCTTTGCTTCTTGGCTGGTAATACCGGAAATGCTTTCCAGCTCGGCCACTTTTTGCTGTTTTAGCTGTTCTATTTCGCCTTTGTGTTTTTCGATCAATTCATCTTTTAGGCGTAAATTCTCTTCTTTCTTTTCGATGCCTTCGAGCTTGCGGTCGATATCTTCTTCTTTTTTCTGCAAGCGTTTTTCCTGACGGGTTAATTCATTGCGTCTTTCACGGTTTTCTTTTTCGGCTTCTTCCCTTTTTTGATGAATACTTTCCTTAGCTTCTAAAAGGGCTTCTTTTTTGCGGGTTTCGCTTTCTTTTTTAGCGTCTATCAAGATTTTTGCGGCAGCTTCTTCGGCCGATTTAATCTTGGCTTCGGCTAAGTTTTTGCGAATTAAATAACCTGCTCCAAAGCCTAAAATCAGACATACTATCCCGGATATAATAGCTGTGATCAACTAGCTCACCTCCTAATAAAAAATATAAAAAATAATCGAGTTAAAACCCGATTTTCTATAGATGAGTGCCATGCCAAAAAGCCCGGCCATTATTTATATATATGTTATTAATTTTAATGTATATATATTATGCATCGTCATCTATAATATTTCGCTATGCGAAACTAAAATCAGTCCTCAACAATAATATTTTATAATGTCAATACCTTATTGTCAAGGGGAAATTTAAAGTTTTTTGATAAATATTTTTATTTGTTGCTAAATTTATCCAAAAGATGCCATTTTATTAAATTTTTTTATAAAAATAGTCGGGAATTTTAAAATCGGCAAATTAAATTCATTTTGATTTAATCTACCCTATAATTTATTTTTATGCATTATGGCCGCCAAATCTTCCATATAAAAAGCAGCAAGCCTATTTGGCCGCTGCTTTTTATGAATCTTAATTTAGCAAATCAATATTTACTTGATGATATTTTGGGCTAATTCACGATTATAGGCGGTTAATACTCTGTGGCCGGTTTCGGTAATCAAAACATCATCCTCAATCCTTACTCCGCCACGTCCCGGCAGATAAATGCCCGGCTCTACGGTAAAGGTCATGCCCGGTACTAAAATATCCTCATTGTCATAGCGAATATTGGGGCTTTCATGTACATCTATGCCCAAACCATGGCCGGTACGATGGGTAAAATATTCGCCATAGCCGGCATCGGTAATAACCTTGCGCGCAGCATCATCCACGGCTTTAATCTTAACCCCGGGCTTAGCGGCATCAATGCCTGCTTGATTGGCAGCTTGGATGATTTTGTAAATTTCGCCAAACTCTTTTTCCGGCTCGCCAATAAAAAAGGTACGGGTAATATCCGAATTATAATGCTGATAGCAAAGGCCAAAATCGATAAGTACCTGCTCACCGGCCTTGGCAATTCGCTCGCCACGGATACCATGGGCAATCGAACTATTAGCTCCAATCGAGGTTTGGTAGTTAAAGGCGGCCTCTACGCCTTCAGTTAAGGCTATTAAGCGGATTAATTCAAAACGAATTTCGCTTTCCTTAACACCTTCATGGAGGCATTTTATCCAAATACCCAACATTTCGTCGGTAATATTACAGGCTTTTTGCATTAGCTTAATTTCGGCCTCGTCTTTGATTAGGCGCATGCCGGCAATCATCGGGGCGATATCAGCAAAATCACCGATGGCAGAGCCCAGCTCTTGAGCTAAGTCTTCGGCACGACCAAAATTAAGATAATCCTTCTCGATACCTATTTTAGAGCCTTTTTTAATATTATCGGCCAGCATTTTAATATTGTTTTCGCCATCAAGATAGGGGATTTCTTTAATCGAAGCATCATTTAAGCGCCCTAATTCCATGGCCGGCAGAACAATATGGGTATCGCCGCTTGCAGCTGCGAATAATAGAGCCGAAAGCCGCTCCATAGTATGGTACATAACACCACAATAATAGAACATATTTGTAGGATTATTGATTAATACATAATCTACCCCTTTTTGCTGCATTAATGCTGCTAAAGCCTGCCTTCTTTTTGCATAAATATTGGTCATAATTTGCCTCCTCGTATTTTTTATTTGCCGAGCATAATGTTTAGTATTTCAACATCGGTAGCCTTCATACCTTCCCGACCCATGCGACAAATGCTTTCGATAGTAGCTTCGGCATCTTCCATTACCAAGCCTTCGCCCGGTAAAAAGGTTTTTGAATCGCGCGATAATACATCGCCCAAAATGGCCGCATCCACGGCCGAGGCTATTTTAGCGGCACAAGATGGCTTAGCACCATCGCAAACTATGCCTGCTACATTAGCTAAGGTATTGATAATAGTATGGCAAATCGTATTAAAATCGCCATCATATAAAAAGGTAATGCCGGCCCCACTACCGCAAGCTGCCGATACCGCCCCACAAAAGGCCGAAAGCCGCCCTAAGCCCAGCTTAAGATAAATAGCTATTAAATTGCTTAAGGCCAAAGCCTGATAAGTTTTATGCTCGCTGGCCTTTAAATGGCGGGCATAGGCCAAAACCGGCAGGCAGGCTGTCATGCCTTGATTGCCGCTGCCGCTATTGGTAACCACCGGCAAAACGCAACCGCTCATCCTGGCATCGCTGCCGGCCGCAGGCAAGGCACGTGCCAAGATTTTGATATCATCACCATAATATTTTAGCAAAGAAGCCCCAATATTGGCTCCATAAGTATTGGCTAGCCCTTCTTCGGCAATGGCGCTATTCATCTTAACCTGATGTTGCATTAATTTTAAAGCCGTATCTAAATCAATAGTGGTGGCAAATCGGTAAATATCCCTTAAATTTAAGGCGGCATAAAGCTGATCATCTTTAGCGGCAATACCCTCTTCTTGATCGGTAATAGCCAAAGATTGGCCATCTTTTTCCATGCGTACAATACGGGTATGCATATCGGAAATCTGCACTAAAGAGCTATGATCTTGATATTTCATCTCGACAATAATATCCAGATTTGGCACATTTTCTAATAATTCTACCCGACAAAAGCCGGCGGCTAAAAGCTCTTTGGTTTGCTGCACATGCCCTTCATTAACAGTTTGTAAAACCTGCATTTTAAGATTAGCATCGCCTGCTAAAGCACCCAATATCGCGCTGGGTGCTATGCCCTTTAAATTACCGGTGCCGGGCACTACCACGCTTTTTACATTCTTAATAACATTGCCGCTGCAATAAACGCAAATATCATCCGGAAAAGCCGGCAATAAATTACGGGCAACAGCGGCTGCATAAGCCACGGCAATCGGCTCGGTGCAACCTAAAGCCGGCAATAATTCCAGTTCTAAAATTTGGCAATAGGCATCAAAAGTTTTGGGTTTTAAATTTTGATTAAAGTCGATTTTCATTTTTTTCTCCTTATGATCACAACTGTTATTCTTGCTCAAATCCAAGCTTAATAGCTATTTCCTCCAAGCGGCGCAGGCGATGATTAATCGCCGAGCGGCCAAGGGCAGTCATCTCGCTTAAATCGGCCAAAGAAGCATCGGGATGCTGTAGGCGCAGATGGGCGGTTTCTTGCAATGCAGTCGATAATTTGGCGCCCTTATTCTCTAAAAAATTGATATAGGCAATTTGCTTTTGGGCGGCGCTAACCGTTTTATTCATATTGGCATTATCGCAGTTTACCAGGCGATTTACCTGATTACGCACATCCTTATCCACCCTTACACTTTCAAATTCCAAAAGCGAGCGATGGGCGCCGATAATATTCAAAAACAGGCTAATTTGTTCTGCGCCTTTTATATAAATGATGCTTAAATCTTTACGACGGGTAATTTTAGCCATTACCTGCAAATCATTGAGGATTTTTTGCATCAGCAGGCTACGGCGCATATCGGTTAAGGCCAGCTCTAAATGATAAGAACTTTCGGGGTTGCTAATATAGCCGGCAGCCATAAAAGCACCACGTAAATAGGCTCTTTGACAACATTCATTACTTAAAAAATGAATGGCGTTTGTTAGATTTTCCGCGCCTGGGTTTAGGCCTAATTCGGCGGCTAAATCAGGGCTGATATCCTCGCAAAAAATCTTTAAGTAGAATACTTGATTTTTTTTAAGGCGAGCCTTGCGACGGGTAATTAACTCGGTTTTTAGCTTTAGCTCTTTAGCCAAAGAAAATAATTTGCGAGCACAGCTGGCATGCTCGGTGCGCAAAATGCAACTTAAATTATGGTATTCGATATTGGCATTTAAGCCTAAATAAGCTGCTAAAGTGGCCTTTTGGCAGCAGGGTTTTTGGGTTTGAATACGGGCTAAATCATCTTTTACATTGGCCGAAAAAGTCATATTATCACCTATTAACGTTCGATATCCCGATGGCCGATTATTAGATGATAGCCATCCTTTGCCAGGCGTTTTGCTAATTCTTCGCTGATGGCCACCGAGCGATGTTTGCCGCCGGTGCAGCCAATAGCAATCAGTAAATGTTTTTTGCCCTCTTTTTTATATTGTGGCAATAAAAATCGCAATAAATAAAGGTATCGCCGCAAAAATTCTTTGCTTAAGTCCTGTTTAAGAACATAATCGCGCACGGTTTGATCATGGCCTGTTAGGGGCTTTAATTCCGGAATATAATAGGGGTTGGGCAAAAAGCGCACATCAATAACTAAATCGGCATCCAAGGGCAGGCCATATTTGAAGCCAAATGAATAAAGGCTAA
The DNA here is from genome assembly GCA_964368605.1 of uncultured Peptococcaceae bacterium. Classification (GTDB taxonomy): domain Bacteria; phylum Bacillota; class Dehalobacteriia; order UBA4068; family UBA4068; genus CAYJBP01. The sequence continues at coordinate 12,733 of CAYJBP010000014.1, forward strand.
TTTCCGGCAATAAGCTGCGCCGATCGGCGAATAAATCATTAATATGGGCAGCCAATTGTTTAATATCTAAATCGCTGGTATCCAGCACAATATCGGCCAAACCTTTTATTTCTTCCAACTGTTTGCGCTCGGCAATAATGCCGCCACTTAAACCTAAACCATCTTTGGCCAAAGGGTGAGGCCTACGGCTGGCCTTAAAGCGGTTAATCAAAACCGTATCGCAGGCATTCATAAACAGCACCCGGTAATTATAGTCGGCCTGCTTAAAGTTGGCCAAAACCGCAGTTAAATTAGCTAAATTTTCCATGCTGCGTATATCTACCGCCACGGCAATTTTATCCAAATCGGGATGATGTTCATTCATATTGGCCATAAATTGACGCAGTAAGCTGGGCGGCAAATTGTCCACACAAAAATAGCCCATATCCTCCAAAAACTTCATTACCTGGGATTTTCCGGCACCGCTCATGCCGGTGATAATTAAAATTTCCCGCTGGGGTTTTAGGCTTATATCCGGCATAAATTCTCCTTTAGGCAAACAATACAAAACGGTTAATGGCCTGGGCAAAGCCATCATCATCGCAATCGGCGGCCACAAAATCGGCAATTTCTTGCAAAGGCGGCACCGCATTACCCATGGCAATTTTAAGCCCGGCCGCTTGCAAATGTAATAAATCATTGTAATTATCGCCCAAGGCCATAGTTGATGCTAAATCTACATCTAAATAATCAGCCAGAAAAGTTAAGGCATTGCCTTTATTGGCATCTTTGCTCAGAATTTCGGTATAGTTAAAACGCGAGCTGGTAATATATAATTCTCGCCCAAATTGCTTCTCTCCTGCTAATAAAGCATTTTTGGCCATCGTTTTATCGCCGCCAAGCAAAATTTTAAGCGGCTGCCCGGGAAAATTATGCCGCAAATCGCCAACGGCTGTAACACCTACTTTGGCAATACGGGCATAAGCGCAGGCAGCGCTATTGATATGATTAACATAAAGTTTATCATCGGCATAAAAAAAGGCATTTATTTTGAGCTGATCTGCCCAATCTAAAACAGCCAAGGCCAGCTCTTTATCAATGGTTTTTTGATACAATGTTTTGCCTTCGATAGTTTTAATCAGCGCACCATGATAGCTAATAATGGGAATATTAATTCCCAGCTTAATGGCATGTGGTAAAATCGAGCGATGCATACGCCCGGTATTAATTGTAAAATATATACCCTTTTTTTGAATCGATTTGATTGCTTGTAAATTGGCCGTACTGATTTCCAGACGGCGATTAAGTAAAGTATCGTCAAAATCGGTAGAGATAAGTTTAATCATGGGCTATGCCTCCAGTTTATTTTGGGGGTTTAGCTATAAAATAGCATATTGCAGGCAATATGTCAAGACAGTAGCTTAGGATATGCTGGCTGATCTAATCCCAAACAGCGCAATGGTCAAGACCATTCCCTGCAAAACACGAACAAATCAAAAACAGCCAAAGCTGGGTCGGGTTCGGATTATAGGCTCGTGCTTAATTTATAGCCAAAATATCCTAAAATAAGCCAATTTATGGCAGGATTAGCGATGCTGATTGCCGAAAGATACTATATGTAGTTTGACAATATTATGATTAATTGTCACAAAACCTATACTATAAGGTTGTGTTGAATTTGCGTTTATTTTTATTGATATATTCGTACTTTGCGGCCGGGGCTTTTTTATGGCTGGCCGATTCTGCCTATTTTGTTTTTATGCATGAGTTAAGCATGGCCGAGGCTTTATTTAGTGGCATAAGTGCCGGGCGTTTATTTTTGCGCTTGGCTATTTTGGCGGTGCTTATTGTTTTGGCCTGGATGCATTTGCAAAAAGTTATCCATAGCCGTGAAGAGCTGGCCTATTGGCCGCAAACCCCCGATGATGAATTATGGCATGGTTCGCCATATAGCCAAGTTGCCGGGCGGCGTTTGCTCTTTTTTGCCCTTAAATTGGCGGTGGCTTTACGCATGGATAAAATTCAAAAAGATAAATTGCGCCGTTTATGCTATTGTTATGATTTGGGCATTTTTGCCGCCAAGCCCGATCAGCGTTTTAGCCATATCGATATGGGGGCAGCCATTGCGGCACAGTTTACAATGCTGGAGGATATTGTACCATTAATTCGGGCCCATGAGGAGTATTATAATGGCAGCGGCTATTATTGTTTAGCCGGGGAGCGTATTCCCTTGCCTTGCCGAATTTTGCAGGTGGTGCTGGTATTTGATAATCTTTGCCAGGGCAATTATGATTTAGTGCCCCTAAGCTATAATGAGGCGCTCAATGAATTAGACTATTACTCAGGCACAATGCTCGATGGCGACCTGGTTGCTCTTTTTCAAAAGCTGATGCGCCATACCCCGATGATAGCCGAGGGCGAACGCTCTTTTGCCGCTCAAGATTAATAGAGTTACATGGGCTGTGACAATATGTCGCAGCCTATGCTGTTTATTTAGGCGTGATTTAGGGGTTTAAAGTAATTCTTTTTTAAAGAAAAGCCCGCTCTAAGCTGGCTTTTGCCTTGCAAATTCCCAGTTAGTTAATATATAGTAATGACTTAAAATCAAAAAGTATTTAAAAGAGGGTAATTTTGATATCCCCGTATTATTTAAGGAGAGTTTATGAGCTATATTTATTTTGATAATGCGGCCACTACTTTGGCCGATCCGGCGGCTGTGCAGGCCGCTATGCAGGTTCTTAATCAGGATTTTGGCAATCCTTCATCATTGCATCATCTGGGAGTAAGGGCGCATCAGGTGCTTTTAGCCAGCCGTCAAACCATTGCCGATTGCCTTAAAGCCAAGCCATCCGAAATTATCTTTAATTCCGGCGGCACCGAGGGTAATAATCATGTTTTGCAGGGAATTAGCTATGCTAAGCGTCATCAGGGCAAGCAAATTATTGTGGCTGCAAGCGATCATCCTTCGCTTTTAGAGGTGGCTAAAATTTTAGGCGAGCGTGGTTATCAAATCGATTTAGCTCCTATAACAGAAAGTGGAGTTATCGACCTAGACAAATTAGCCGATTTAATTAACGAGAACACTATTTGTTTGGCCTTGCATCATGTTAATAATGAAACAGGGGCTATCCAGCCTTTGGCTAAGATAGGGGGCTTGCTTAAGAGCAAAGCGCCCAAGGCTCATTTGCATATAGATGCGGTGCAATCTTTTGCTAAGCAGGATATAGATTTAGCCGGTTGGCAAGCCGATAGCCTGGCTTTAAGCGGCCATAAAATTCATGGCCTAAAAGGTAGTGGGGCTTTATGGTTAAAGCAGGGCACCAATTTGCCGCCTTTAATTGCCGGCGGCGGCCAGGAGCGCAATATGCGTTCCGGTACCGAAAATTTGGCCGGAATTGCCGCCTTAGCTAAGGCGGCCGAGCTTGCTTTTAGCAAAAAGGCGGCTAATTTGGAGCATTTGGCCAAAATTAGGCAAATTTTGCAAGCAGGCTTATTAGATGATCAGCAGAATATTTTAAATAGTCCGCTTGAGGGGGCGGCGCAAATCATCAATATTTCCTTTGGCGGCCTAAAAAGCGAGGTTTTATTACATTATTTGGAGGCAAAGAGCATTTATGTTTCGGCCGGTAGCGCTTGCGCCAGCCATAAGGCCACGCATAGCCATGTTTTGGCGGCAATGAATTTGCCTAAAGAGCGCTTAGACAATGCACTGCGCTTTAGTTTTTGCGCTAATAATACCCTCGACGAAGCTAAGCAAGTTGTAGCTGCGGTTAAAGAGGCCGTAGCCGAGTTTAGATTAATAAAGAGCACTAAAAAAGGAGCAAATCATGAGCGAAAATAAGCAACAAATAATCCTTATTCGTTTTGGCGAATTAGGCTTGAAGGGCAAAAATAAGATGAAATTTATCCGCAATCTGGCTAATAATATCGGCCATGCCTTGCGTGGTTTACCCGATACCAAGGTAAGCATGGATTGGGGGCGGTTATGGGTGCATACGGTTTGCCCGGACGAGGTATATCCGCGCCTAAAAAATGTTTTTGGCATTTATTCTTTTTCGCCGGTTATCGAGGTTGCGCCAACTATCGAGGCCATGGCGCAGGCTGCCGAGCAGGTTCTTTTACGCAGTTTGCCCAATGGCGGCACTTTTAAGGTAGAAACTAAGCGTGCCGACAAAAGATTTCCGATGACATCGCCGCAAATAAGCCGTGAGGTGGCAGGTATAATTTTTGACCGTTTAGGCGATGATATTTATGATGCCGATATGCATAATCCCCAGGCCGAGCTGCGCCTGGAATTGCGTGAGGAAGCCGCTTATGTGTATGGCGAGGTTATCGAGGGAGCTAAAGGCATGCCGGTTGGCAGCGGCGGCAAAGCCTTATTGATGCTGTCCGGCGGCATCGATAGCCCGGTAGCAGGCTGGTATGCCTTGCGGCGTGGGGTGGCCATCGAGGCTATTCACTTCCATAGCTTTCCCTTTACGGGCGAGCAGGCCAAACAAAAGGTGCTTGATTTAGCCAAAATTTTAAGTAAATGGCAAGGCCAGCCAATTAAGGTAAATATAGTCCACTTTACCGAAATACAAAAAGCAATTTATGCTAATTGCGACGAAAGTTATGGCATTACCCTAATGCGGCGGATGATGTTTAGATTAGCCGAGGCCATCGCTAATAAGCATCACCTAACCGCTATTTATACCGGCGAAAGTGTGGGCCAAGTAGCCAGCCAAACTTTGGAAAGTATGTCGGTGATAAATGATGTAACAAATATGCCTATTTTAAGGCCATTAATCGGTTTTGACAAGGCCGATATTGTGCAAGTGGCGCAGAAGATAGAAACTTTTGAAACTTCGATTTTGCCATACGAGGATTGTTGCACGGTATTTTTGCCGCCGCATCCGGTGATTAAGCCCAGGTTAAACGAGGCTTTGGCAATGGAAAAAGCCCTAGATATAGAAGGTTTACTGGCCGAGGCCTTGGCAAAAACCGAAGTGGTGCGGATTAGTTAGAGGGGTAAGTGGAGCGGTGTTTTGAACCTTAGGCTAGGTAATTGATAAGGTTGGTACAGCAAAAGTAGGCGTGAAGCGCGGGAGGGAATGGAAGCCCTCCCCTACAGAATATAGTGCTTTAGCTGGCTGAAAACCCTAAAAGAATAACAAGCGAAGATAAGACTAAAGGCCTAAGAACCTACGTAATAGAATAATTTATTAAACTAGCAAATGTAGTTGGAGCGGTATTTTATGTTTTCAGGTGGGGCGGTTTTTGCCCCGTCTGGAAACATAAAATAAAGGCCGCATCTGTTTGAGGAGCGTAGCGACGAGTTATGCGGCCTTAGCGCAGACGAGTCACGACTACAGGCGTGCCCCGCGCTTCGCAACTAGCGGTCGTTTTTGGTTACTTTTTGCGACCAAAAAGTAACATCCCCCTCTGCGATAAAAGTAAATATATAAGCAAATGCAGGAAGGGACAAGAAAGCCCTTCAACACACGAAATACAAACCAAACTAATTATCCGCCGAAAAACACAAATAGCCTACAATCCAGCTAACAACAGGCAGCAATAACCTAAGCAACCCCAAGCGAGAACACTAACCCTACCCACCCGCAAAAAATTCAACAAAAAATCTCTCCCCCCCTTAATCACCAAAAAAAGGAGTCCCCATGCAAGATAAAATCATAGTTGTTGGTGCAAAACAACATAATCTAAAAAATATCGATGTAACTATTCCACGTAATCAATTAGTGGTTTTAACAGGCCTTTCCGGCAGCGGCAAAAGTTCCTTAGCCTTCGATACCATTTATGCCGAAGGCCAGCGTCGTTATGTAGAATCTTTATCATCCTATGCCAGGCAATTCTTAGGTCAAATGTCTAAACCCGAGGTAGAGCGCATTGATGGCCTCTCGCCGGCTATTTCTATCGATCAAAAAACCACCAGCCGTAACCCACGCTCCACCGTGGGCACGGTTACCGAAATTCATGACTATTTGCGCCTGCTTTATGCTCGAATCGGCCATCCGCATTGCCCCAGCTGCGGCCGTCCTATTCAGGGACAAAGCATCGACCAAATGCTCGATACCATTTTAACTTATACCGAAGGCTCTAAGCTGCATATTTTAGCACCTTTAGTGCGGGGGCGCAAGGGCGAGCATCAAAAAATTCTGGCCGATGCCAAGGCTAAAGGCTATGTTAGAGCGCGCATTGATGGCGAAATTAGAGAGCTTGCCGAAGATATTAAGCTGGAAAAACAAAAAAAGCATAATCTGGAAATCGTGGTTGACCGAATTATCCTGCGCGAAAATAGCCGCAAACGTTTGGCCGATTCTTTGGAATTAGCCCTAAATTTGGCCGAAGGCTTAGTTTTGATTTGGCTGGAAGATACCGAAGGCAATAAGCAAGAAATTCTGTTTAGCCAAAATTTTGCCTGCATAGAATGTGGCATTAGTATGGGCGAATTAGCGCCACGTATGTTTTCGTTTAATAGCCCTTTTGGGGCTTGCCCTACCTGTACCGGCTTAGGTTATAGCCAGTATGTAGACGAAAAACTGATGATTAAAGACGATAATTTAAGCCTGCGCGAGGGGGCAATTTTGCCCTTAAACAGCTCTAATAATAGCAAAAACTGGTACTTTAGGCATATCGAGGCCATTGGTAAAGCCCATGGTTTTTCTTTAGATGTGCCACTAAAAAGCCTACCCCGCAGCGTTTGGGACGAGATTTTTTATGGCTGTGGCAGCGAAACTTTTCCGATTACCTATTTTGATAGCGATGGCGGCAATGAGCGCACCTGGAATCATCACTGGGAAGGCTTGGTTAAGAATTTTGAGCGCCGTTATCGTGAAACCGCTTCGGAATATATGCGTGAAGAATTCGAGCGTTATATGACGCTTAAAGATTGTCCGGTTTGTGGCGGTGCCAGGCTTAAACCCGAGAGCTTGGCCGTTACCGTGGGCGAAAAGAATATTCATCAACTTAGCATTTTAACCGTGGGCGAGGTTAAGGAATATTTAAGCAATGTCGAATTTTCCGAGCGTGAGACGATGATTGCCGAGCGCATTCTTAAAGAAATTTATGAGCGCCTGCAATTTTTGGTGGATGTAGGTTTAGATTATCTAACCTTATCCCGAGGGGCGGCCACTTTATCGGGCGGCGAGGCGCAGCGTATTCGCTTGGCTACCCAAATTGGCTCGCATTTAACCGGGGTGCTTTATATTTTGGACGAGCCCAGTATTGGCCTGCATCAAAGGGATAATGATCGCTTAATTACCGCCTTAAAGCAATTACGAGATTTGGGCAATTCGGTGCTGGTAGTAGAGCATGACGAGGATATGTTCTATGCCGCCGACCATATTATCGATATCGGGCCCGGTGCGGGTGAGCATGGTGGGCGTATTGTAGCCCAGGGCAATTTAGAGGATATTATGAACTGTAAAGAATCGTTAACCGGCCAGTATATGAGCGGTTCTAAGCATATCGATTTGCCCTTAATCAGGCGCAAGCCCAATCAAAAGCAGCTTACGATTAAAGGGGCTGCCGCCAATAATTTGCGTTATATTGATGTGGATATACCGCTAAATTTATTTATTTGCATAACCGGGGTTTCCGGCAGCGGCAAAAGTTCGCTAATCAATGAAATTTTGTATAAGGCTACTGCCCGTCGCTTACAAAGGGCGCATACCGTGCCCGGTAAATATGATGATATTTTGGGTTTAGAGCATTTAGATAAGGTAATTAATATCGACCAAGCGCCAATCGGGCGTACGCCTCGCTCTAATCCGGCCACTTATACCGGCCTATTTGATTTAATTCGTGAATTATATGCCGCCACCCCCGATGCCAAAACTCGTGGCTATAAGCCGGGACGTTTTAGCTTTAATGTAAAGGGTGGCCGTTGCGAATCCTGCCAGGGTGATGGCATGGTTAAGATCGAAATGCACTTTTTGCCGGATATTTATGTGCCTTGCGAGGTTTGTAAGGGTGCGCGCTATAATCGTGAAACCCTCGACATCTATTATAAGGATAAAAATATCGCCGATATCCTGCAAATGACCGTAGACGAAGGGCTGGCCTTTTTTAGCAATTTGCCACGATTAAAGCGCAAATTGCAAACTTTGGCCGATGTGGGCTTAGGTTATATTAGGCTTGGCCAAAGCGCTACTACTTTATCGGGCGGCGAGGCGCAGCGGGTAAAGCTGGCCAGCGAATTATCACGCCGCAGCAATGGCCGCACCCTATATATTTTAGACGAACCAACAACAGGCCTGCATACGGCCGATATTCATCGCTTGCTGGATGTATTGAACAGGCTGGTAGAGGCCGGTGATACGGTAATTGTTATCGAGCATAATTTGCAGGTAATTAAAACGGCTGATTATATTATTGATATGGGGCCGGAAGGCGGCAAGGGCGGTGGTAAGGTAATAGCCCAGGGCACGCCGGAGAAAATTGCCGCCAATAAAAAAAGTTATACCGGTTATTATTTGAAGAAGATTTTGGATGCCGAGAAGGATAAGGGGATTGTTGTGGAATAAATTCTAATCATAAGGAGTAAAAGATATGCCAGATTTAATTTTTGCCCGTCCGGATGGTCAATGGTTTGATTTGCCGCCGGTTGCTATGGCCGGGATTTCCGGTAATCGCCTGGTTCGCCCCGGTAAGCATGAGCTGATACCATTGCCGGAGGGGGCAACCCTTACTATGATGCCCATGGCATGTCCGATTGGTATCGATAAGGATGATGATCAATTTGTTACCTTGGAAGAAAACCCCTATAAGCAAAAGGCCGAGCCGATTTATGCCATGGCCGCCCTTTTGCCGCAAGGCTTTACCCGCCTTTTAATGCCTGCCGCCACCTTAACCCAAGAGCCTTTGCCCCTGCTTGGTTACACTGCTGTTGGTATCGAAAAGGGTAAATTGATGGTGGCTGCCATGGCCACCGATGAGCATGAAAATTGGCATCCTAAAAATTATAATACCAATGATTTGGCCAATTTAATTGCTAAACGCAAAAAAGAATTTCCGGGCAATAGTATTATCGAGCAGCTAGCCCATTGCGCTGCCGAATATGGCTGCTTTACCGCCCAAAACATCTTCTATCGTCGCTTTGAAGGTGGTATACCGGTTTCGCCGGCCTGCAATGCCGATTGCTTGGGCTGTATTTCCCTGCAAGAATCCGAATGCTGCCCCTCGCCGCAACAGCGCATCAGCAAAGCCCCCTCTGTTAAAGAGATTGCCGAAATTGGCTTTAAGCATCTTAATCAGGCCAAAGAAGGCATTATCAGCTTTGGTCAGGGTTGCGAGGGCGAGCCTTCTTTGCAGTATCAAATTATTGGTGAGGCGATTGAGATAATTCGTCGTCAAACGGATAAAGGCATTATTAATATCAATACTAATGCCGGGCATAGGCAGGCCTTTAAGCATTTGCTGGAAGCCGGTATCGATAGTATGCGGATTAGTATTTTTTCGCCGATTGCTAAGGAATATGAGGCTTATCATCGTCCTAAAAATTATAGTTTTGATGATGTGCTTGCTAATTTGGAGTTAGCAAAAAGCTATCCAAATTGCCAGATTTCATTGAATTTGCTGCTTTATCCTGGTTTTAGCGATGATGATCGTCGTTTTGAGGCTTTGGTTAACTTACTTAAAGATAGCACTATTAAGCAGGTGCAGTTACGCAATTTAAATATTGATCCTAAGGTGATGGTTGATTTTTGTAAGGATAGTTGGGGGATGGGCGTTTATAATTTGGTGCGGCGCCTTAAGGAGGAATTACCTGATTTAAAAATAGGTAATTATAGTAGAAATTTAAGTGCCGAGCCCAAAAATAAAAAAAATTAAGAAAAACTATTGCAAAATAGCTGGACAAATTTGGTAAAAGCTTTTATAATAGGAAAGGCCACCCAAAGGCTAAGTTTTACGCAAACAAAAAAACCGCCGCTAGTCACGGCGGTTTTTTTGTATAATAAAATAAATTCTAAAAGTTTTTTTGATTCTTTCTGTACAAAAAAAGAATGGTCTTAAAATCCCTAAAAACATCTACCAAGCCCCCACTTTGCTGCTAGTCATAATTAACCACTATTGCTAAATTGTCAAATTAGATATATAATATGTACTAGCAGTAAGTTAAAGAGGAGGCCTGATTAATGCGGCGGCTTTATTTGATAGTTGCTTTAATTTTATTAGCAATCTTATTTGCTTTTCCGCAACTGCCCAAAGAGGGTAGCTTGCTGGTTTCGGCCGACGATTTTAGCTATGGCCTGGCCTTAAAACAGGCTAATTCCGATTTTGGGCTTAGCATTACCCGCCACGATAGCCCTTTGCGAGTTTTTGAGCAGGGCTTTAATATTGCAACTTTTGATACCCTAGCTGCCCCTTTAGTCAAAGCCAATAATGATTATCACTTCGAACCGCATCATGTCCAAACCATTATTATCGCCCTCGATCGTGACCAAACTAATTTGGATATCCGCAGCTTTTTTGATCTGATGATTAGTGGCCTAGGCATAAATTTTGATTTTGGCCAGCAAGTTGATGCAAATTACTGGCAGTATCCGCAAACCCATCAGGTTTTAAGCGCCATGTCGCTGGCCTTATTCGGCGAATATGATATAGAGGCATTGTCCGAACAAATTAAATGGCTGGATAGCCAGAATCGCTTTTTTTATGACGACTTTAGCCAAGAAGCAATTGTTACCTATGATAATATCGCCGTAGAAATGATTAAAACCGGCCGCAATTTGGATATTATTGTTCCCGGCGATGGTAGCCTAAGCTTTATTAAAGGCGTGCTTAGCAGCAATGATAGCCTGTCCTTTGATGAAGATTTAGATAGTATCTTAATTCAAGAAGGCTTTCGGCTGCCCGATGGACGCGCCGATGGCCAGTTCTATCCTTCGCCTTTGCAATATCAATATGCGCAAACAGTCGACGATTATCAGCAATTTAATCAGCTCGCCTCATCATCATCCGAGATTTTGCGGCGCGCGAGCTTTGATGATACGGTATATGGCTTTGCCAATGCCAAGGAAATGACGGCTTTTTATTTTGGATTGCTTTTTGTGCTGATAATTCATTTGGTTTCGGTTATCAAAAGAGTTAGCCAAAGCAAAATTCGAGCGGCTTTGGTTAATGTTTTGGTTTTACAAATTCTTTTTGCCGGTTTAGCCTGCTTTAAATCGATTATCGACCAAAGTGCCGCCCTCGAGACGGCCTTTTGGTATTGCTACTATATTCCCATCTTATTGATACCGGCAATTTTTGTTTATATTGCTTTAAATTGTGGCTATTTAAGTAAAATTTATCATCGGGGGGCTTATCGGGTTTATCTGGGCATTACCCTGCTGCTTTTGCTACTGGTGCTTACTAATAATCTGCATAATTGGGTATTCATTGTCCACGATCCCATCCTTACCATTTATAATTATAATTTTGCTTATGCAATAGTATTATCCTGGGTAGTTATATCCGGCATTGTTGGCTTTGTTTTGCTGTTTTGGCAAAGTTTTAAGTCGCCACGCAAAAGGGCTTTTATCTGGCCTTGTTTAATGGTTTTATTGGCTATAACCTATGCTTTTTGTTATGCAATGCGCATACCGATTATTAGCGATTTTAATATTGCCTATGGCCAAACCATAGTTTTTTCGCTATGCATGGAAGCCTGCTTACAAAGCCGCCTTTTTCCGATTAATAAGGGTTATTTTAAGCTGTTTTCCAGCTCGCATTTGGCCATGGAAATTAGGGATAATCAGCAAAATATTATGGTTAAAGCCAAAAATGCGCCGCAACTAAATAATAACTTTATTTTACGCCAAAGCCAAATTAAAGGCGGTAACTTTTATTATTATGAAGATTATTCTTCCCTAAATAATGCGCGCCAAAACTTGGCCACCATTAATCAAAGACTAGTAGCCAATAATCAGTTTTTAAAGCAGCAAGCTAAGGTAAATGCCGATTTGTCGGCATTGGCTGCCGAAGAAGCCGCCTATCAAAATATAGATCAAATCATTAAAATCGGTTCGGCTAAAATTGCTGATTGTCTGGAACAAATGCAAAAAACAGCCGATATCACCCACTTAATTTGGCGAATAAATATTGTGGCTTGCACCATCAAGCGCGAGGCCATGCTTTTGATTAATAGCCTCTATCAAAAAGAGCAAGCCAGCCATATTTTTATTAACTATATCATCGAAATGCAAGAATTTGCCCTGCCCATTCAATTAAAAATTACGGTTGGTTGCACAATTAGCGGCCAAATACCATTAGAGCAGGCTTTGGCTATGTATCGCCTTTATTATACACTGGTAGAAAAAGCATCAGTGGCTAATTGCCAAAATTTATTAGTTCAGTTGTATAAACAAGAGCAAACTATGGTTTTTTCGCTAATTGCCGATCAAATACTGTTTACCCAAGAAGATTTGGCCAAGTTTAGCCAAAATCTGCTTAAAAATAGCAAAATCACCATTAAACCATGGGATGATACCGAGGCCGTTTTATTAAGCTTTAAGCTAGCATCGAACATGGAGGCCGCAAATGTTTGATTTTTACTTTTTTCCTTGGCAAAAATTAATTCTGTTTTTTTTGGCCGCATTATTTTTATTTGTAGTGCAGGCGGCTTATTGTGCCCAAATTATCTTTAATAATTTGCTTAAGCGCAAATGGCATTTGCTGGGCGAATTGCTATTGCTTATTTATTTTGTGCTGCTGGCGCTGATGCCAATTGTAGCCTTGCTAAATCGTCGCTTTGGCATTATTGATGGCGTTTTTTTAAACCAGGCTCTTTATACTATTGCCGGCTTAATTTTTATTTATGCACTAATAATGTATATTATAAAATTAAACAGCCTGCCTTTAGCCTTAATTGGTATCGTAATTAGCCTGCCTTATGACCAGTTTTTGCCGTATGGCTTGTATCAGTTTAATTATTCGCTGGCATTAGCAATTTTTGTAATCCGCAGCTATCGTCATCTTTTAAGCGAAGATTATGCCCAAAAACATGAATTATCGGCCTATTCCGTTAAAGAAGGGCTGGATACCCTGCCGGCCGGCATCCTGTTTTGCGATAATGACGGCTATATTTATCTAATCAATAGCAAGATGGAGGAGCTAATTAAGCGTTTTTGGGGAGCCGAGCAAAAAGATGGCAATTTTTTTTGGCAAAACTTGCAGCAAGGGCATGTAAATAATGCAATTTGCCACTTTATCGAAAATGATATCATTTTGCGCAGCGCAGATGATTCTTGGCGCTTTTCCAGGCATGTATTTTATGATAATAATTTTAGCTATACCGAAATTATTGCCATCAATATCAATCAAACTATGCTGGCTTTGCAGCAGCTAGAGCGCGATCGTGAATCCTTGATGGCACAAAGCAAAGAGTTGGTTGTATTGTCTCAAAAAATGGAAGATTTACGCAAAGAGCAAGAGTATTCCCGAATCCGAAATCATATCCATGATATTATGAGCCAGCGTTTAACCACAATGCAAAGAATATTACAAAGCCAAAACCCGGCCGATAAAGACGAGATGCTGCCCTTATTAGAAGATATGCTAGCCCATTTAACCGATCGCGAGGCAGGCGATGCCCGCCAATTATTAAGCGGTTTGACCAATTATTTTGAGCGTGCAGGCTTGGTTATAAAATTAAGCGGTACTTTGCCCGATGATGATGCCTCCGCTTTTTTGCTGGTATCGGTGCTAAGAGAGGCCTCTACCAATGCTTTGCGCCATGCCGGCGCCACCTTAATTATGGTTAAGATTGAAAGCATGGAATATAAATATGCCATCGAAATTACCAATAATGGCAATGCCCCTAAAAAAGGCATAGTTGAGGGCGGTGGTTTAGGCGGTATTCGTAATCGGGTAGAAAATGTGGGCGGCCGCTTGCGAGTTGAACTAATGCCCGAATTTGCCTTGATTATCGAATTGCCCAAAACAAAAGCAGCAATATCAATTAACTAAAGGAGCATAAAAATGGCAGAAAAAATCAAAGTATTATTAGTGGATGATCATAAATCGGTATTGGATGCCTTTAGCAGTGTTATTAGCGCCCAGGATGATATGACTTTGGTTGGTAGCGCCACCAGCACTAATTTGGTAGCCGAATTATGCACCAAGTTAAAGCCCGATTTGGTTTTAACGGATATCTCCGTTGAGGAAACAGTTAGCGGAATTATGCTAACCGAAAGGCTTAAAAAGCAGTTTCCCGAGCTAAAAATTGTGGTGATGTCCGGCTTTGACGAAATTTCTTATATCCCCGGTGCTAAAAGTGCCGGCGCAGATGCCTTTTTATCCAAATCGCGCCCAATCCATGAATTTGTGGATATGATTAGAGCCGTAATGCAGGGCAAAGGCAGCTTCCCCGAACCAATTCAAATCCCCACCGCCAATGGCGAATCACCCTTTACCGAGCGCGAGCTGGAGGTATTACGCCTACTTTGCCAATCATATAGCCGTAAGGAAATTGCCGACGAAATGGGCATAGCCATTGGCACCGTTAAGCGGCATTTAGAGAATATGCTGCTAAAATCCGGCTCTAAAAATGCCATGGATTTGGTGGTATATGTAATCGGTAATGGCTGGATTTCCGGACGGTAAGCTTTAGCCTAAACCCCTGCAAGTTAGTAAAATATAGTGGATTGACAAGCTTAGATATATCAATTATAATATTAAGATAGGCAAGGCCGGGCTTAAAACTTGGCCTTAAATTTATAATATATTTAACAATGAAAGGGGCAAAAAAATTATGCCGGTTATTACAATTAAAATGTTTGAGGGAAGAACTTTAGAACAAAAGCGTGCCATTTGTAAAAGAATTACCGAAGTGATTGTTGAGGAGGCTAATACCACTCCCGAGCAGGTAAGCATCCATATTGAGGATATGCGTAAAGATGAGCTTGCCTCTGGGGGCATTTTGTTTTGCGATAAATAATTAATAACCAAATAATAAATAATCATAATCTACAAGGGGATTTTATGGATATAAACATCAATATTAATGACCAGCCTTATACCTTTAAAATCAATGGCAAAGAAACTTTGCTCGATATTATTCGTGATAAAGCTCGACTAACAGGCACCAAAAGGGGTTGCGATGGCGGCCACTGTGGAGCATGTACCGTTATTTTGGATGGTCAAACCGTCAATTCTTGCTGCATGATGGCTTTTCAGGCGCATAATCGTCAAGTTTATACTATCGAATATCTAAGCCAAAACGGTAAACCACATCCTTTGCAACAGGCTTTTATTGATCAAAATGCCGTGCAATGCGGCTTTTGTATTCCGGGCATGATTTTAGCCGGAAAGGCACTTTTGGATAAAAATCCCAATCCCAGCCCTGCCCAAATTAAGGAGGGCTTAGCAGGCAATTTATGCCGCTGCACCGGCTATACCAAAATCGAAAATGCCGTGCAAGCCGCTGCTCAAGCCTTAAAGGAGGGTAATCATGACTAATAATTTTAAGGTAGTTAATCAGCCCTTACCCCGCCACGAGGCTTTAGCAAAAGTTTTAGGCCAAGCCAAATATGCCGACGACCTCGATTTTGCCAATTTAGCTTATGGCCTAATTGTGCGTTCGCCGCATGCCTATGCCAAAGTTAGCGGCTATGATAAAGAAGCCGCCCTTAATATAAATGGTGTTCTCGGCATTATTTGCGCCGACGATATCCCTGCTACCTTGTTTAATTGCTCGGGCAACCCCCCTTCGGCGGCCTTGATTAAAGATGAGCTTATGCTTACCAATGAGCCTAAATGTTTAGGCGATCGGGTGGCGGCCATTGTGGCCGAAAGCCCCGAGCTTTGCATCCAAGCAGCCCGGGCTTTAAATATCCAATACCGAGTATTTAAGCCTAATTTTAAAATTAAAGATGCCCAAAATGCCCCGGCCTTGCAGGCGGCCGAGGGCGAAGGCCATAATCTATTTAAAACGATGGCTTTTAGCCAAGGCGATGTTGAGCAGGGCTTTAAAGAAGCTGCCCATATTTTTGAAGGCAGTTTTACCACCCGTGCCCAAGCGCATGTGGCCTTAGAGCCAACTGTTTGCATTTGCGATTATCAGCCTAATGGCAAGGTAACTATTTATGCTAATAGCCAAACCGTCCATCAGGAAAGACGAATTATCGGCGAATTGCTTAATATGAACGAAACCGATATTCGGGTTATTAAGCCGCATACCGGTTCCGGTTTTGGTGCCAGGCAGCAAATGCATAATCAACATTTAGGAGTATTGCTCTCTAAGCTGGCCAAAAGGCCGGTAAAAATCCTCCATACCCGCGAGGAGGAAATGTATGCCACCGCCACCCGCCACGAAACCGAGGCCAGCTATAAGTTTGGTATCGATAGCCAAGGGATGATTAAAACCTTTGCCGGCCAAAATTATTTAAATGCCGGCCCTTATACCACCCATAGTATTTTGGTTTCCGGGGCGGCCGGCCGTAAATTCCAGTATCAAGCCGATAATTATTTATACGAAGGCAAAAGCATTGTCACCAATTCGCCCACTGCCGGCGCTTTTAGAGGCTATGGCAATATTCAGTTTAGCTTTGGCCGCGAAATTATGATTAGCCGCATCGCCAAGGCTTTAAATCAAGATCCGATTAAGTTTAGGCTAAAAAATCATCTTAAAGTGGGCGAGCGCTTCCCCAGTGCCAATTATGACCTTTATAGCTGCGAAATCGAGGCTTGCGTAGCCAAGGCCGAGCAAATTAAGGCTGCTATCGATAGCCAAAAACCGCTGCTTAATAATGATAAAATCGGCAGCGCCTGGGGGCATGCCTTTGCTTGCCATTCCTCAGGCCCATCGAATATGGACGGCATGAGCTCGGCCATTGTGATGGTTAATACCGATGGCTCGGCCAATTTGCTGATAGGCTCGGCCGATATCGGCCAAGGCTCGGAAACGGTAATGAAGCAAATTGCCGCCGAAAAGCTGGGGCTTAACTATGAGCAGGTAAATGTTAAGGCCGCCGATACCGATTTAACCCCCTATGATACCGGCACTTTTGCCAGCGGCCAAACCTATGTTTGCGGTAATGCTGTGGCCAAGGCCTGCGAAGATACCATTGCCAAGCTGCAAGCCGCTTTAATCAATTATCATGATTTGGAGGCAGCCGCCATTAGTTTTGAAGATGGCTATTTTTATTATCAAAAAGATGCTAAGGATATTAAGCAAAGCTTTGCCGAAGCTGTTAAAAATGTTTATTTTGGCTTAAAAGGTTCGGTAATTATCGGTACGGCCAGCTTTAAAGCTACTGCCAGCCCGCCGCCTTTTGCCGTTTGCTATGCCCGTGCCGAATATGATAAAGCACTTAATAATATCACAATTACCGATATTATCGAGGTTGTGGATGTGGGCACGCCAATTAATCCCGGGGCGGTGCTTGGCCAAATCGAAGGTGGAGTAGCCCAGGGCTTTGGCTTTGCCATCTTCGAAAATATGGATATTAATGCTGTGGCCAAAAAAACATCAGCCGCCGATTTATTGCATTATAAAGCACCAATGAGCGTAGATATGCCGCAAATCCATGCGGCAATAGTTGAAAGCTATGAGCCTACCGGCCCTTTGGGCGCTAAAAGTGTAGGCGAATTAACAACTATACCGGTGGCACCGGCTATTGTAAATGCTCTGGAGGCTGCCACATCTACCGAGATTAATCATATCCCGGTGGCCGATTTATTCATGCCCAAGGCACAAGGGAGGCAAGAAATATGATTAAAGATTTTAACTATCAGGCTGCGGCCACAATCGAGCAGGCAGCCGCCCAAATTGGCAAAACCTATTTAGCAGGCGGCACCGATTTAGTGCCTTTGCTTAAATACGAGGTACGCCCCTTTGAGCAAATTGTAGATTTAACCGCCTTAACTGACCTTAAATATACTAAGCAAGATGACGATAGCCTAAAAATCGGCGCATTGCAATCCCTAACCGCTATTGCCGAAGATGCCGCCATCATCCAAAATTGGCCGGCCTTGGCCTTTGCCGCCAAATGCGTGGCCTCGCCGCAAATTCGTAACTTAGCCACAATCGGCGGCAATATCATGCAAGATCGGCGTTGCTTATATTTTAATCAAAGTTATGAATGGCGTCAGAGCCTGCCCTTATGCTATAAAACCGGTGGAAGCGTTTGCCATCAAGCCCCTAATTCGCCCGAATGTTTGGCGATTTATTATGGCGATGTGGCTACCGCTTTAAGTGCCTATCATGCCCAAGTAAAAATTCATGATAGCCAAGGCATACACTTAATCGATATCGACCGGCTTTTGGCCATTCATGCCCAAAATAATGGCACAACCGCTACCTCGGATTTGTTTATTGAGGAAATTATTGTGCCTGCTGCTGCATATAGTAAATTTATTAAGCAAAGTGTACGCGATACTATCGATTTTGCTACATTTAATGCCGCCTTGGTTATTGATAAGCAGAATAAGCAAATGACAATTACCTGCGGGGCTTTAAATCGTCAGCCATTTAAGCTGCTTAAAACAATGGAGCTGATTAATGGCGGTAAACATGATTTAGCCGCAATTAATGAAGTTGCCTTGGCCGAGATTAAAAGTTTAAGCAAGATTATTAAAGAAGATACTATATCACCACAAGTAAAGCGCCAAAGCGTTCGGGCAATTTTGCCCTTGATTGAGCTGGGCTTAGCCGAGCTTGGCTAATTCTTTTGCTTGCTTTTAAGGGGCTGTCTCAATTAGAAAGATATTTGCGGCAGCCTTTTTCTTTTAAATGATTAAGACCTTTGCTTTTTCAAAAAAGCAAAAACTTTAGAATATTAGGAGTTTGTTTTTAGTGCTACTAAATTAAATATAAGAAAGGGTGCTCTATGAAAAAATTATTAGTATTGAGTTTAAGCATCGGTATTGCCTTATTGGCGACCGCTTGCCAAGAACAAACGACTGAACCTGTTGCTCCCGATGCCCCTGCCGAAACTGTAACCCCTGCAACCGACCCCATCCCCCAATTATCCCCTGCCCCCTCTACCGATTGGCAACCCAGGCAGGCCACTGTTGAGCAGGCCATTTTGGCCGAACAAGGCGGCGGTTATACGGCTAGCGAGCCTTTAGTTTTGGTTAATCCTTATGGCCAAGCGCCTTTAACCGCACTTTTAATTTTCGAAACGGAAATGGCAGCCGCTATCGATATCTTAATCCCCGGCACTAGCCCCGAAACCACATTTGCTCACAGTTTTGAGCAAATGCAAACCAGCCATCAAATCCCGGTTTATGGCCTTTATGGTGGGCAGGTTAATCAAATCGAATTAACCGTAAATTATGAGGATAATAGCCAAGAGCAATTCACCATCCCCATCGAAACCGAGCCTTTACCTGCCGATTTACCACCACATCAAATTATTGAGGCCGATCCTGCTCAGGCAGGAGGTGCCGATGGCGAGCTGCTTTTTATTGCCGCAGCCACCGATACTTCCTATCGTTTTGCCATCGATAAAGCCGGCGATATTCGCTGGTATTCGGCCAATAATAAGTTTAGCGGCGGCATACTGCGCCGTGATAGCGAGGGCAAAATGCTGGCCTTATCCGAAACTATGTATGCGCCATCTTTTATGCGCTCGGGTTTGGTGCAAACCGATTGGTTTGGCCGCATCTATAGTGAGTATTTGCAAGATTATACGCATCATGATGTAATAGAAATGCCCAATGGCAATTATTTAATGCCTGCTGTCGAGCCAAATTCCACATTTGTGATGGGTGGTTTGGTAATGGGTGCCGATTTAATAGTAGAGCTGGATCGTAATAGCGGCGAAATGGTTAATAGCTGGGATATCAATACCATTTGCGGTTATACTGCCGAGGATTTGGCCGAAGGGCTTTATTTACATATTAATTCGGTAGCTTATGATGCCAGTGATGATAGCATTGTGCTTTCCTCGCCAACGATTATGGCAGTGATTAAGTTTAGCGTCGCAGATGGCGAAATTATCTGGGCAATTGGCGACCCGCGTCGTAATTATCCCGAGCCGATTGCTTCTAAAATTTTAGAGCCGATCGGTGATGATTTTGAATGGCAAGGCATGCAACATACGGCCACGGTTTTGGGCGATGGTAAGTTTATGCTTTTTGATAATGGCACAACCAGGATGGATGCCGAAGGCAACCCGGTGGCGGATATCGACAATTATTCACGCTTAGTGATTTATGATATTGATGCCGAGAATATGACGATAGAGCAGGTATATCAATATGGTAAAGAGCGTGGTAATGCCATGTATGCTACTTATGTGGGCGATGTAGATTATTTGGGCGAGAATCATTATTTGCTTAATGCCGGTGGCCGAGTGGTTGACGAAAACGGCATTGCCCAAGGCTCGAACTTGGATGTATATATGGGTATTAAGCGTGGCGAAACCATAATTGTGGAGATTAAGGATGGCCAGGTAATTTTTGAAGTAGCGGTAGGCGGCGAAAGTGTGCCGATTAGCAATATGTACCGAGTAGAGTGGTTCAGTCTTTATGCTGATAATGAGCCTCAATATGATATTAGCACTGCCGATAATCATCGTTATGGCGAGCTTTTGCCTTCGACGCCGATTGATTATCAGCTAGCAGAGGAAACCGAGCCGATTGAGGGCGAGATTATGTTTAATCCGCTTGATTATGGTTTTCAGTTAAATATTCCGTTAAAGATTGAAGGTGCGGCCGCAGATGATACTTTATATGTAGAGTTAAAAGGGGCGGAGCAAAGCTATTATTATTCCACCTTTGGCTTAACAGGAGCGGAAGCGATGATTAGAGCAAGCGGCATAGAGCCGGACCAATATCAGTTGGGCTTGGTATTAATTAAGGCCGACGGCACAACCCAATATTATCAAAGCGAATACAGTTGGACAATAGAATAGGTTTGCTTAAATATTTATACTCTATTCTTTTTTGAAAAAGAAGCAATAACTTTTAACTTGGGGGCTATCGCAATCATTTGCGGTAGCCCTTTTTGACTAGCAGGATATCAATATTTTACAGCGAATTTAATTATGATATGGATTTTTAGCTTAAATTTTGATTTGCTGATTTGAGGAGGTATAAATTATGCGTTTGGTGATAGCCGATGAAATGCGAATGGCCGATAAAATAGCTATTGAGGAATATGGTATACCCGGGTCTATTTTGATGGAAAATGCCGGTTTAGCTGTGGTTAAAGAAGCAAAAAACATTTTGGGTAACTTAGATGGCAAAAAAGTGGCCATCTTTTGCGGTGGCGGCAATAATGGCGGCGATGGCCTGGTTGCGGCACGCCACCTTTATAATTATGGCTGCGATGTGCGCCTTTACTTTTTAACCGATCCCGATATTTTCCGCAGCGA